>JAPPKR010000056.1 GCA_028819835.1 bacterium
TGAACAAGGAGAGGTTGGTGAGCACCACACTGATCACCGGAGGGCGGGTGATAACCGCCACCCGGGACACCGTCGAGGACATCCTGATCGAGGACGGCAGGATCGCCAGCTTGGGAGACCTGGGTGACTTTCCCGCCGACCGGGTGGTGGACGCTTCGGGGAAGCTGGTGATCCCCGGAGGCATCGACCCTCACACCCACATGGACACGCCCGCCGGGAACACCTTCATCTCCGATGACTTCTACACCGGCACCGTGGCGGCGGCGGTGGGAGGGACCACCACCATCATCGACTTCCCCATCCAGGAGAAGGGCGACGATCCCCGGGTGTCGCTGGAGGAGTGGTTCGGCAAGTCCGAGGGGAAGGCGGCCATCGACTGGGCCTTCCACCAGATCATCGCCGATCTGCCTCCGGCCTACCTTCCCTCCCTGGGCGCGCTGATCGACGAGGGCGTCTCCAGCTTCAAGCTGTTCATGGCCTACCCCAACGCCTGGATGCTGGACGACGGGGCGATCTTCTCGGCGCTGCAGTGGACCTCCGACAACGGGGGCCTGATCATGCTGCACTGCGAGAACGGCCCGGCCATCGAGGTGCTCATCCAGCAGGCGATCGCGGCCGGCCACACCGAGCCGCGCTTTCATGCCGCCACCCGGCCGTCCATAGCCGAGGGAGAGGCGACTTCTCGCGCCATCGCCCTGGCCGAGATCGCCCGGGTCCCGGTGTACGTGGTGCACATGTCGGCGGCCGAAGCCCTCAGCGCGGTGGGACTGGCCCGCGGCCGGGGACTGCCGGTGTATGCGGAGACCTGCCCCCAGTACCTGCTCCTGTCCGAGGACAAACTGGCCTCGCCCGGTTTCCAGGGCGCCAAGTACGTCTGCTCCCCTCCCCTGCGGGACCCTTCCCATCATGACAAGCTATGGGAAGGGCTGGCCTCCGGCGACCTGCAGGTGGTCTCCACCGACCACGCCCCGTTCCACTACAAGGACCAGAAGCAGATGGGACGCGGCGACTTCACCAAGATCCCCAACGGGATGCCGGGGGTGGAGTGGCGGGTGAGCCTCCTCTACAACTTCGGGGTGCGGGAGAACCGGATATCTCTCAACCGCTGGGTGGAGATCACCTCCACCAACGCCGCCAAGCTGTTCGGCATCTACCCGCAGAAGGGCGAGATCGCCCCCGGATCCGACGGCGACCTGGTGATATTCGATCCCGACCGTCCGCAGACACTGTCGGCCGAGACCCAGATGACCAACTGCGACTACAACCCCTATGAGGGCTGGACGCTGCAAGGCGCCCCCGAGACCGTGCTGGTGCGAGGCGAGCCGGTGGTCTCCGACGGAAAGTTCGTGGGCCGGGCCGGCATGGGCCGGTTCATCAAGCGCCGTCCCGCAGAAACCCTCGCCACCGACCTGATTTCCTGAACCGGGAGAGAGTATGACCACCGTCAGAACCGCACTCATCCAGATGTCGACCGTCTACGACAAGGACGCCAACGTCCGAAAAGGAGAGGAACTGGTCCGCCAGGCAGCCGACCGGGGGGCACAGATCGTGTGCCTCCAGGAGTTGTTCAACACCATTTACTTCCCGTTCGAGATGGACCCCCGCCATCTGGAACTGGCCGAGCCGATCCCTGGACCCACCACCGATCGGATGCAGGAGGTGGCCCGGGAATGTGGCATCGTCCTGGTGGCGCCCATCTACGAGAAGACCATCGAGGGGATGCTGTTCAACACCGCCCCGGTGATCGGGACCGACGGGGAACTTCTGGGCATTTACCGCAAGAGCCACATCCCCCTGGTGAGCACCCCCACGCTCACCGGCATCGAGAAGTACTACTTCGCACCCGGCGACACCGGGTTCGTCACCTTCGACACGCCCTTCGGGATCAAGTTCTGCGTGTACATCTGCTACGACCGCCACTTCCCCGAAGGAGTACGGGCCTTCGCCCTGCAGGGCGCCCAGTTGATGGTGGTCCCCACCGCCACCACCGGGATGAGCCGGTACCTGTGGGAGTTGGAGCT
>JAPPKR010000246.1 GCA_028819835.1 bacterium
TGGTCCCCGATGAGATCAAGGAGACCTATGAGAAGTTGGGTATCCCCGAGGCGGAGCGGAAGTTCCTGGCCGGGGTGACCGCCCAGTACGAATCCGAGGTCGTGTATCACCGTAACCGGGAGGACCTCGAGGAGATGGGGGTGCTGTTCTGCGACATGGACACCGCGGTGCGAGAGTATCCCGAACTGGTCAAGAAGTACTTCGGGACGGTGATCCCCCCCAACGACAACAAGTTCGCCGCCCTCAACTCGGCGGTCTGGTCGGGCGGCTCATTCATCTATGTACCGCCGGGCGTGCACGTCGAACAGCCCCTCCAGGCCTACTTCCGGATCAACTCCGAGAACATGGGCCAGTTTGAGCGCACCCTGATCATCGTTGACGAGGGCGCCTACTGCCACTACGTGGAAGGCTGTTCGGCGCCGGTTTACACCACCGACTCCCTCCATTCGGCGGTGGTGGAGATCATTGTCCAGAGAGGCGGCCGGTGTCGCTACACCACCATTCAGAACTGGTCGAACAACGTCTACAACCTGGTCACCAAGCGCGCGGCCGCTTATGGCGATGCCACCATGGAGTGGGTGGACGGGAACATCGGCTCCAAGCTGACCATGAAGTACCCGTCGGTGTGGCTGATGGAGCCGGGAGCTCACGGAGAGGTGTTGTCAATCGCCTTCGCCAACTCCGGACAGCACCAGGACGCCGGCGCCAAGATGGTGCATGTGGCTCCCGAAACCACTTCCACCATCGTCTCGAAGTCCATCTCCCGGGCCGGAGGTCGAGCCGGGTACCGGGGCCTGGTGAGGGTTGAGCCTGGCGCGGAGCGGTCCAAGAGCTTCGTCCGCTGCGACGCCCTGATTCTCGATGAGGACTCCCGGTCCGACACCTATCCCTATATGGAGATCGAAGAGAACGATGCCGAGATCGGCCATGAGGCCACCGTATCCAAGGTGGGAGAGGAGCAGTTGTTCTACCTTATGAGCCGGGGGCTGTCGGAGGATCAGGCCACATCCATGGTGGTTGCAGGGTTCATCGAACCGATCGTGAAGGAACTCCCGATGGAGTATGCGGTGGAGATGAACCGGCTCATCGAGTTGAACATGGCGGAGGCGGGCGCGATCGGCTGAGCGTCCGGGGCGTTGCCCGGATTCAGGAAGGGGGCTGTCGGCGGGTACCTTGCCCGCTAAGCAGGTTGAGCACGGCCACGAACAGGGCTGCGCCGACTATCGCCCACACCACGGGGAATCCCTGGATCTCCCAGATGGTCGGCCAACCAAGGAGACCTGCCAACCACGTCCCGAGCAGGGAGCCGATCAAACCCAGGGCGATGGAGGCCCAGCACCCGGTGGAACGTCTGCCGGCCAGCCGGGCGCCGATACCCCCGGCTAGAGCGGCTATCACCACCGACAGCAGGAAACCAAACATGGGGACATACCTTAGGGAAGTACCTAATCTCGGTTGTCGGACATGTCGTGGCGCAGACTCTGGGCACGCAGGGTTTTGACCCTGGTCACCATCGGTTGGGTGTTTTGGATGGCTTGGCTGGTCTTCCGCGACGATCAGCCTTTCACCCTCTACGCGCTGGATGGGAGTGGTCGGCCCATGGGAGACGTGACGGTCATCCAGGACGGACAGGTGGTGGGGACCACCGACCTGGACGGGGGAGTCGAACTGGAGTGGGTCTCCGACGGCCGCCGCTACGTGTTGGTCTCACCCGGCCACCTGCAAAAAACGGTCACGGTTGCCGGCCCGGCCCAGGATTCGATGACAGTTCACCTCAAGTCGAGGACTCTGCGGGGAAGGGTGACCGACCTGAGCCAGATTCCCGTCGAGGGGGCAATGGTGAGTTCCGGGCCGGTCAGCACGGTTACCGACCCCGATGGGAGGTTCCTGCTGGAAGGGGTGGAACAGGGCGAGGTGTTGGTGACCCGGCCCGCCTGGGTGGGCGCCCAATACGAGTGGGACGGAGGCCCGGGAGACGCCGACGTGATTATCAACCCCCTGGTGGTGAAGGCCGTGCACGTCTCGGGAACGGTGGCCGGGGACCGCCAGCAGTGGGACGCCATGGTCAGGCTGGTGGATGAGACCGAACTGAACGGCGTGATGCTAGACCTGAAGGACGAGACGGGGTTGATCTTCTACAACTCCCAGGTTGAGGTGGCGCGGGAGGTGGGAGCCGTTTATCCAGAGTACGACCTGGCCGGGATCGCCGAATCCCTGGACAAGATTGACATATACCTGATCGGCAGGATCGTGGCCTTCCAAGATCCCACCGCCAGCGTGAAACGTCCCACCATGGCGGTGTGGGACGCCTATTACGACCGGCCCTACCAGCAGGGCAATCAGTTCTTTTTGGATCCCACGGACCAAAATGCCCGCGCGTATGCCCTGGACCTGGCGGTGGAGGCCTGTGGGTTGGGGGTGGACGAGATTCAGTTCGACTACATACGATTCCCCGACTCCCGCCGTCCGTCCGCCACCTTTGACGGACCGATCGACCCGGACTCCCGGGTGGCCGCCATCACTTCCTTCCTGGAGGAGGCCCGCGCCCTGCTGTGGCCGATGGGATGCGCCGTGGCCGCCGACATCTTCGGATTCTTGACTACCGTTCCCGATGACGGTGGCATCGGACAGCAGTGGGAGAAGATCACCGAGACGTTGGACGTCGTTTCGCCCATGTTGTATCCCAGCCACTATGACACCGGATGGTTCGGCTTCGAGGTGCCCAACAACCACCCCGGCGAGGTGGTCGGCCAGGCCCTGGCGGATGCCGTTGCCCGGGTGCACACCGGGGTGGTGATCCGTCCCTGGCTGCAGGACTTCGGATACCGGGACTCCCAGGTGCGCTCTTCGATAGACGCCGCGGAAGGTTTCGATCTGGGCTGGATGCTGTGGAACCCGGTCAGCGAGGTCTCGGTGGGGGCGCTGAGAACCGATGACGCCGCCGGCGGCTGATTTGCGAGGCCGGGACCCGGGAGATGACGATGCCTGCCGGTGAGAAACTCCTGCGATGGGGCTTGCTCGGCACTGCCCGGATCAACGATCGCATAGTCGAGGCGGCCAGCATGTCGGGTCGTTCCGAGGTCACCGCCGTGGCCAGCCGGGACTCCGACCGCGCCTCTACCTATGCGCGAACAGCGGGCATTCCCCACTCCTTCGGCAGCTACGACCGGATGCTTGCGTCCGACGAGGTGGACATCGTCTACGTTTCCCTACCCAACTGGCTGCATGTCCCCTGGGGGGTGAAGGTGGCCGAAGCAGGCAAGCATGCTCTGATCGAGAAACCCCTGGTCATCCGTCCCGGCGAGATGGAGTTGCTGGGGAGGGCCTCCGAGGCCAGCGGAGTGATCATCCAGGAGGCCTCGATGATGCGCTTCCATCCCCAGACCGCCCTTCTTCGCCGGCTGGTTTCTCAAGGGGTGATCGGAGCTCCCCGCTGGGCGCAGGCGACATTCGGATTCACTTTGCTGTACTCCGACGACATCCGGTTGGACCGCAGGGGCGGGGGTTCGCTGTGGGACCTGGGCTGCTATCCGGTCACCCTGTTCCAGGCCGTGCTGCAGAGGCGGCCCGTCGAAGTCGAGGGGTTCATCCGCAGGGCCGGCCAGGCGGCGGACATGACCTTCGGCGCCCAGATCCTCTACGAAGGGGGAGTGATGGGTCAGTTCGTTACCAGCTTCGAGGCACTCCCCTCATGGTCGGCGGAGTTCGTCGGCTCGCGGGGTCGCCTCCGCGTCACATACCCTTGGCTCAGTCAGGTGGAGTTGGCTTCCACGGTGGAGGTGGTGACCCGGACCGCTGAAGTGGCTCCCCTCTCGGAGTCGGGAGACGACAACCGCGCCTTCGGCGACGAGGCGGGTGATCAGGTCACCAGCCACCACACCTTTGAGGGATCGAACGCCTACCTGGAGGAAGTGAAGGCCATGGAGAGGATGATCCTGGACGGAGAACCCGAGATCTTCCCGCTCCGGGAGAGTACGGTGAACATGGCTACCATCCTGGCTCTCATCGAGTCGGCGAATGGGCGAAGGGTGGCGAAACTTCATGAGTGACAGCGGTCTGTTCGGGCATCTCACCCGGCTTCAACATGTGAACATCCCGTCGACGGACCTGGAGAGGTCCCGAGAGTTCTATCTCGACAGGCTTGGCTTGCCGGAACTCCCCCGGCCGGCCTTTGAGTCGCAAGGGGTCTGGATCGGTGCCGGTCCCGAGAACGCCATTCACATCAGCAAGGTGGCCGCCCTGGGCCCGAACCCGAACAATCACTACGCCTTGGAGGTGGCGGACCTGGAAGGCCTCTTGAATGTGCTCGAACGGAGGGGCGTGAGCTACCAAAGGTCCGCCCATGTACCGGAAGCCGGGCGCCAGGCCTTCATCAGCGATCCGGACGGGAATGTCATCGAACTGAATCAGCCCCCCGGCTGATTACCGCCCGGATTGGACCATTTTGGGATGGTTGGCGGCAGGGTGACCCGTCCCGGACCCGAGGAGGTTCCCACCGAAGCGCCTGCCGAGGTGCTTTCCTTCAACAAGGCGCTGGAACGGGACACCCTCCATCTCCCCAAGGTCTATGAGGTGGGGCCCGACGCGGCCCGGCAGGCGCGAGAGGAGGGAAAGTCGGTGTTCGGGCCATTGTCCTTCTCCGACAGAGCCTTTGAGAGGAGAGTGACCGGACAGTCCGGACCGCTCCGCTTCCGGGTCATACCCCCGTCGGGCCGGGCGCGGGGAGTGTTCCTTCACATCCACGGCGGGGGATGGGTACTGGGTGGTGCCCATCATCATGACCCGATGCTGGAACGGTTGGCCGACGCCACCGGGCTCATAGTGGTCTCCACCTATTACCGGCTGTCTCCCGAACACCCCTATCCCGCCGGACCGGACGACTGCGAGGCCGCGGCCCTTTGGCTGTTCCGGAATGCCGGGGAGCACTTCGGAACGGAATTGATGGCGATCGGGGGCGAGTCGGCTGGGGCTCATCTGGCCGCCGTCACCTGCCTTCGTCTCCGAGACCGTCACGGGCTGAGTCCATTCCGAGCGGCTCTCCTCACCTACGGTGCATACGATCTGCGAGGCACCCCGTCAGTGCGGGAAGCGGGCGAGGGGACGCTGATCCTCACCACCAGGGTCATCCGGTGGTTCGCCGAGCAATTCGTCGGATCACGCGACCTGTCCGATCCGGATATCTCACCGATTCTCGCCGACCTGCACGGAATGCCTCCGGCGTTGTTCACGGTGGGAAGCATCGATCCGCTTTACGATGACTCCATATTCATGTGCAATCGGTGGCGCACAGCCGGCAACCGCGCCGAACTGGCGGTTTGGCCGGAGGGTATCCACGCATTCGACTATTTCGACAACGACTACGGCCGGGCGGCCCGGGATCGGATGCACGGCTTCTTGAACCGGACTCTTGGCTGAATTCCTGCTCTAGTATCGGGTAGGAGTCGCGCGACACAGGAGGACGACGATGGATCTCTTGAGTGGAGTAAGGGCAGGGACGGTCAGCACCGATCGGCTCGAGACGTTCGTGTACGAATCGGGCCCCGAAGACGGCATTCCGGTGGTGATGATCCACGGCAACCTGTCGACCGGACGCTTCTATGAACACCTGTGGCCCCAAGCCCCCGACCGCTACAGGTTCATAGCGCCGGACATGCGCTCTTTCGGGCGGTCGGAGCCCAAGCCCATAGACGCAACCCGGGGCCTGAGGGATTGGGCCGACGACACCTACGCCCTGGTCCAAGTCCTCGGCATCGACCGGCCGGCGCACCTGGTGGGTTGGTCGACCGGAGGGTCGGCGATCGCCGCCTACGCCATGGACCGGGAGGTGGCTTCCCTCACCATGATCGATCCCGTCTCTCCGTTCGGATTCGGCGCCTGTCACCGGGACGGCACTCCCTGCTATCCCGACTGGGCAGGCTCGGGCGGGGGGACCGGCAATCCCGATTTCACGGCCCGTCTGGCGGCCGGAGACCGGTCGACGGAGAACATGGTGTCTCCTCGCAATGTCATGAACTCGTCCTACTGGGCTCCCACCCATCGCGAGTCCCCTGAGAGAGAAGAGATCCTGCTGGATGAGGTGATGCTGTCGGTGACTGGTGACGATGGCTACCCGGGGGACTTCACGCCGTCGGAGAACTGGCCGGGCGTGGCGCCTGGCGCCCGGGGGATTCTCAACGCACTCTCCGGCAAATACAGCGATTGGTCCGGCATCGTCGGCATCGACCCCAAACCTCCCGTGCTGTGGACGCATGGCTCCGTCGACATAGTGGTCGCCGATGGTTCAGCCTGGGAGATGGGAACCCTCGGGCAAGCCGAATTCGTGCCGGGCTGGCCGGGCTCCGAGGTGTTCCCCCCGCAGTTGATGGTGACCCAGATCCGGGATGTGCTGGAGCAGTACCGGTCAGCCGGGGGACGGGTGGTCATGGAGATGTTCGAAGGGTCGGGTCACGGACCTCAATTCGACGCCGCCGAGGCCTGGTCGGAAGTCTTCTTCGACTTCCTGGCGTCCGTGGAGTAGCCGGCCCTTCCCGGAGGAGGCCTCCGCCCACCGGTGCCGCGGCCAGGGCTTGTACCCTGCCTTAGACTGACCCCGGACGATTGCCATGGCCGAATGTGACCGGACGCTGAGAGACCTTGCCGCGGCGCTGGTCGAGTGCCGGAAGTGTGAGCGGTTGGTGTCCTGGAGGGAGCAGGTGGCCGCCGAGAAAAGGGCAGCCTACCGGGGGGAGACCTACTGGGGTCGGCCGGTCCCCGGGTTCGGGGATCTCGAGGCGCGCTTGGTGCTGGTGGGCCTGGCGCCTGCCGCCCACGGCGCTAACCGCACCGGTCGGATGTTCACCGGCGACCGGTCGGGGGATTGGCTGTACCGGGCGCTCCATCGAGCGGGATTCGCCAATCAGGCGTCCTCGGCGGCGCGGGATGACGGGCTGAAGCTCCGGGACTGCTGGGTCACCGCCTCGGTACGGTGCGCTCCTCCCCAGAACCGCCCCCTGGCCGCCGAAACCGCCAACTGCTCGGACTGGCTGGTGAACGAGTTGAGCCTATTCGAGGGTCTGAGGGTACTGGTCGCCTTGGGAGGGCTATCCCATACCAACCTGCTGAGGCTCGCTCCCCGGTTGGGCTGGTCGGCGCCGCGTCCCCGTCCCGCATTCGGCCACGCGGTGGTGACCGCCTTGGAAAACGGTCCCGTCCTGGTCTCCTCCTATCACCCCAGCCAGCAGAACACCTTCACCGGTCGGCTCACAGAGGCGATGTTCGACCGGGTCTTCGCGCTTGCCCGGCAGTTGCTGGAGGAGTGATCGAGTCCTTCGGGAAGGAACCTGGGAGGCCGTGAACGCGTTTCTGCTATTCATCGGACTTCCGATAGCATTTGTCTCCGTACCCCTTGGAGTGAATTCTTCCATGCTGAGCCTCAATTCCGAGACCCTCGAGCGGTTGAACGCCGCCGTGCCTGCCTCGCTGGCTTCCCGACGCCGGGAGGCCCTCCGGGAGTACGGCCGCCTGGATATGCCCAGTCCGAAGGAGGAGAACTGGAAGTATGTGACTCTGGGGTTCGACCTCGACCACATGAGAATTCCAGCCACCCCGGGCGATTCCCTTCCTGAGGGCGATTTCCTGGCCGCGTTGACTGACCGGGCCGGGTCGGCGGTCATGGTGGACGGGAGGTTGATAGGGGTTGAGAACCATTCCCAAGCGTGGCTGGGCTCCGCCCTGGAGGCCTGGGAAGCCCACCCCTCCTCCGATCTTCTCACCCCCGACACCGACAAGTTCGCCGCGGCCGCAATAGCGTTTTCATCGGACGGGATCAGCCTCCGCATCCCTCGGAACCGGGCAGTGGAAGCTCCGTTCGTCATCGACGTGCAGTCCACCCTCCCGGACACCGTCACCTTTCCCAGCCTGGACATCCGGGCGGAGGAGAACTCCGAAGCGACGGTGGTGGTGCTCCTACGCTCTCCCGACGGGGTTTCCAGCGTTGTGGTCCCCAACCTCCAGACCACGGTGGGCGACGGCGCCCGTCTCTCGGTCACGACCGTCGGAATCATGGGAAGGGAGGGAGTCACCGTCATGCATCATCGCTCCCGGATCGGCAGAGACGCCACCTTCCGGGCCGGCGAGATCGGATTGGGTGGCCGGCTTGCCCGGATGGATCTGCGCACCACCCTCGAGGGAGCGGGAGGAAGCGTAGAGGTGGTGGGGCTCTATTTCGGGGAGATGGAGCAGGTGCTTGATTACCGGTTGGTTGTCAACCATGTGGGCCGGTCCACCAGTTCGGATGTGTTCTTGAAGGGTGCGGTGGAGGACCAGGCGCAGTCTGTCTTCACCGGTCTGCTGCGCATCGAAGAGGATGCGGTCGGCACCTCCGCCTTCGAGACCAACCGCAACCTGGTGCTGTCCGAAGGCGCCAAAGCCAACTCGGTGCCCAACCTGGAGATCCTGTGCAACGACATCATCTGCGGCCACGGATCGAGCGTCGGCCCGTTGGAGACCGAGCCTATGTATTACCTGATGAGCAGGGGTCTCAGCAAGGCACGGGCCGAGCGGGTGCTGGTGCGGGGCTTCTTTGAGGAGGCGATCGACCGGCTACCCCTCGACGATCTGGACGAACCCGCCCGTCAGGCCGTCAACCGGCGGTTCGCCGAGGCCCAGGAAGGCGGAAGAGTCTGATGCCCTGGGTGGAGGTTGCGAACCTGGCGGACCTGCAGGAAGGAGAGGGTCGCAAGGTCTGCCATGGCGGCCATGTGGCGGCGGTCTTCCTGACCGAAGGGGACGTTTACGCACTGGGAGATCGGTGCAGCCACGCCGAGGCCTCCTTGTCGGAGGGGGAGGTGTTCGGAACAGAGGTGGAGTGTCCCCTTCACGGTGCGGTCTTCGACCTGACCAACGGGGAAGCCTTGACTTTCCCCGCGGTGCGCCCGGTTCCGGCCTATCCGACCAGGGTGGAGGGGGAGAGAGTGCTGGTGGAACTTCCCGACAGCCGGACGGAGGCAACCTGATGGGCATGGCCTTGAAGGTCCGGGGGCTCCGAGCCTCGGTGGGCCCGGTGAAGATCCTCAATGGCATCGATCTGGACGTGCCCTTCGGAGAGATGCATGCCCTGATGGGGCCGAACGGCTCGGGCAAGAGTACGTTGTGTCATGTCCTGTGCGGTCATCCCGACTTCACGGCTGAGGGGGAAGCCTGGGTGGACGGCCGGGAGGTCATGGGCCTGGAGGCGGACGAGCGCGCCCGGTTGGGACTGGTGCAGGCATTCCAGAGTCCGGTGGCGGTCCCCGGAGTGGACCTGGCGGAGCTCATGCGGGAGGCGGCGGAGGAGAGAGGGATAGATCCCGAGGAGGCCGGCCGGCGGATAGCCGAGGCCTCCCGCCGCTTTGACATGGACCCTTTCCTGGAGAGATCCATCAATGACGATCTCTCCGGCGGAGAGAAGAAGCGCTCGGAGATTTTCCAGATTTCGGTGCTCTCCCCCAAGGCTGCCCTTCTGGACGAGACCGATTCGGGGCTGGACATCGACATGGTGCGCAAGGTGGCGGCCGCGGTGGAGGAGATGCGCGGTCCCGGCATGGGAGTACTCATGATCACCCACCACTCGCGAATACTCAACTACGTGGAACCCGACCGGGTGCACGTGATGATGGGAGGAAGGATCGTCACCTCGGGCGGGCCGAACCTCGCACAGGAACTGGAGCGGGATGGTTACGAAGGGCTTCGAAAGCGACTGGGCATAGAGATGCCCTCGGCTGCCGCACCGGCCAGACCGTCTTCCGACTTCTTCACCGATCTGCCTTTCGAGGTCTAGCCGGGCGGAGGCAACGACCCGGTGGGTCGGACCCCGAGTTGGTCGGCGCCAAGGGCGCCCAGGGCCTCCACGGTGCGTTCCCAGGACTCACGTAGTGTCGCCTGGAGCCGTTGATCGACGTCCGGTTCAGAAAGCCGGTCGGCCACCGGGATGATTTGCATGGCGCGGCGGTCGACCCAGGTGGGCGTATAGGTGATGGTCCCCACAGCCAGGCCGTCCGGGCTGTCCCCGATTTCGACATGCAGGACCGCGCCGTCCCCGCTCGACGGCGTACAGCACACGGGGTTCTGGTTCGAGAGAAAGTTCCCCAGCCCGTACGCCACCCACATGTCGTCGATCCGGTCTATCGGTTGGAGGACGTGTGCGTGGTGCCCTATCAACAGATCCACTGTCCCCAGCGCCGCTATCTCCCGGGCCAGCCGTTCCTGGGAGGCAGACGGCATGCGCCGGTATTCCACCCCCCAGTGCAGGGAGACGACGACGAACTCCGCCCCATCGGAGCGGGCCTCTCTGGCGTCGTCCCCGATGATCTCGACATCTATCAGGTTGACCCACCAGGTCTCGCCCTCGGGCAACCTTGCACCGTTGAGCCCATAGGTGTAGGACAGATGGGAGACCTGGATCCCGTTTACGCCGTATCGGGCATCCCTTCGCGATTCTCTGTCCACCGCCGTACCGGTAAATGCGAGGTTGGCTTCCTGCATTGCCCGGATGGTTCTGACGACGCCTTCGGCGCCGAAGTCGAAGGCGTGGTTTGAGGCGAGCGAACATCCGTCCCAGCCTGCCTCCGCAATCGCCTCCACCAGTTCCCAGGGGGCTCCGAACCGGGGATAGCCGGTGACGGGACCGTTTGAAATGGTCGTTTCGAGGTGACAGATCGCAAGGTCGGCAGCCTGCAACTCCGGCGCCACGTGTTCGAAAATGGGTGTGAAGTCATAGTGGGCATCCACGTTGCGGGCGAAGCCCCTGGCGAACGTGCTCACCGGCTTGTGGGGGATTATGTCGCCAGTGAACGCCAACTCCGCGGCGCGAGGGGCGGCCCTGTGGGGCCCGGTGACTGAGCCGGCGGCGGCATGGGAAGGGTTCGGGGGGGCGGAGCGAGCGGCGTCGCCGAGAATGCCGGGAAGCTCCGTTTCCTCACCGGACACCGCGGCGGGCGCCAAAAGGACAACCACCAGCGCGGCGAAGGAGATCCCTCTGAGAGGACGGAACAACTCTGCTACAGGCATCCTGCCACCCTTTGAGAGAGCCTTTGCGCGTTGAACGCAATGCCCGTAGGTTCGATCATACGGGAGGTCGTGGGTCAAAGTACCGGAGGGACGGGGATGTTTTTCGGCGGCAGGATTGCGGACAGCGACGGCCCTGCAATGTGATGGGTAGCCTGATCGGTCGGAGATACCCTAAGAGTGACAGTGAGGTGTGAAATCGGAAGAGCGGAGCTCCATAGGGGCATGGCTTGGGCGGGGCGGTAATGGAGTACCGGACCGAAAGAGACTCCATGGGTGAGGTGCTGGTGCCGGCCCATGCCTATTACGGAGCTTCCACTCAGCGGGCGGTGGAGAACTTCCGGATCTCAGGTGCGGGGTTCGAGCGACGGTTCATCTGGGCCCTCGGTTTGATCAAGGGCGCGGTGGCCGAGGCGGCAGGAAGGGCAGGGCACCTCGACGGCCGGATCGCCGAGGCGGTCGGCCGGGCCGCCGCCGAAGTGATGGAGGGCCGCTGGGATGATCATTTTCCGGTTGACGTCTTCCAGACCGGTTCTGGCACTTCCACCAACACCAACGCCAATGAGGTGATAGCCAAGCGCGCCTCCGAGTTGCTGGGTGCCGAGTGGAGCGGGCGGCCCGTGCACCCCAATGATCACGTCAACTTCGGCCAATCGTCCAACGACGTAATCCCCACCGCCATCCATGTGGCGTCGGCCGCCGCCATCCGGGAAACGCTTCTGCCGGCACTTGAGGCTTTGGAGAACTCCCTGTCGTCCAAAGCGGGTGAGTTCGCGGGGGTGGTCAAGTCGGGGAGGACGCATCTGATGGACGCCACCCCGGTCACCCTCGGACAGGAATTCTCGGGCTACGCGGCCGCGGTCGGCAAGGGAGTGGAGAGGCTGTCGAGAATCCTGGTGGAAGTCGAGGAGTTGGCATTGGGGGGCACCGCGGTGGGGACCGGCATCAACTGTCCCGAGGGCTTGGCGGAGGCGGCAATCGCGGTCATGGCCGAAAGATCGGGGATTCCCTTCACCGAGGCGGTGGACCACTTCGAGGCGCAGGCCGGGAAGGATGCAACCGTAAACGCTTCAGGAACCCTCAAGACGGTGGCGGTCTCGCTGTTCAAGATCGCCAATGACCTGCGTTGGCTTTCTTCGGGCCCGGTCACCGGCATTGCGGAGATTCGTCTGCCCGCCCTCCAGCCCGGCTCTTCGATCATGCCGGCCAAGGTGAACCCGGTGATTCCCGAGATGGTCATGCAGGTTTCCGCGCAGGTCATCGGCAATGACGCCGCCATCACCTGGGCGGGCGCCAACGGTAATTTTGAGTTGAACGTGATGATGCCGGTTATCGCCCGCAATTTCTTGGAGTCCATACGTCTCCTGGCCAGCGCTTCCCGCGTCCTGGCCGGAAAGTGCGTGGACGGGATAGAGGCGGACGCCGAGCGGGCCCGGAAGCTGGTGGAGCGCAACGTCATAGTGGTGACCGCTCTCAATCCGCACATCGGATACGACGCGGGGGCCTCGGTCGCCAAGGAGGCGTTCCGCAGTGGTCGCACCGTGCGGGAGGTGGTGTTGGAACGGGACCTTCTCACGCCTGAGGAACTGGACAGGGCGCTGGACATTCACAAGATGACCGAAGGGGGACTCCCTGGCTGATCCCGGGGTTCAGGGTTGAGAGGAGCTGTCTATCCGGGGTCTTGGGTGGCGCCGGTCCCCGGCATGCTCGGCTCTCCCAGTGCCTGTTCGAGCGTGACCCACGACAGGGTGGCGCACTTTATCCTGACCGGGTAGCGTCTCACTCCCGACAGGGCCAGGAGGTCGCCGAGATCGGAGAAGCCGTTCTCGCTGGAGTCGGCGGGGACATGCATGAGCTCCTGGAAGCGTCTCGACAGGCCCAGGGCCTCTGACACCGCGTTACCCGATACCGCTTCGCTCATCAGGGAAGCGCTGGACTGGCTTATGGAGCATCCCTTCCCGGTTACCGCGATCCCGCTGATCCGGTCGTCCCGCAGTCGAAGATCGACCTTGACCTCGTCTCCGCAAAGGGGGTTGGCGCCTTCCGAGGAGACATCGGGATCGGAGAGCGGCGCTCGGTGGCGAGGATTGCGGTAGTGGTCCAGGATCACCTGGCGGTACAACTCTTGTAGAGACATCTGTGGCCTAGGTTAGAAGCCGGTCGCCGGCGACGTCGGACTAGGTCGGCCGGCGGAAAGACTCGTATCCCTCAGACTCCAGCCTGGCGGTGAGTTCGGCGCCCCCGGTTTTCACCAGCTTTCCCCCCACCAGCACGTGCACGTAGTGGGGAGTGATGTAATCCAACAGTCGCTGGAAGTGGGTGATGATCAAGAACCCCCGCTCAGGGCCGACCATGCGCTGAACTCCGTCGGAGACGGTGCGCAGCGCGTCGATGTCGAGTCCGGAGTCCGTCTCATCCAGGATGGCCAGCTTCGGCTCGAGGATCGCCATCTGCAGGATCTCGTTTCTCTTGCGTTCGCCCCCCGAGAATCCCTCGTTGAGGTACCGGTCGGCGAAGTGTCCGGGGATTCCCAACTCCGCCATGGCGTCCATCACCTTGAGCCGCAACTCGATGATCGAGTAGTCGATCCCGGTGCGGTTGGAGAGAGCCTGACGCAGGAACTGCACCACCGGGACTCCCGGGATCTCGGTGGGATGCTGAAAGGCCATGAAGATTCCCCGGGTGGCCCGCTTGTCGGGAAGGTCTCCGGTGATGTCCTCGCCTTCGAAGTAGATGGCGCCCTCGGTTATCTCCAGCCCGGGATGGCCCATCAACACCGAGGCCAATGTGGTCTTCCCCGATCCGTTCGGTCCCATCACCGCATGGATTTCATTGTTGTGGATGGTGAGGTCGATGCCGTGAAGTATCTTGGCGCCGGCGGCCTGCACATGCAGGTTTTCGACGTGCAGGAGGGGTGGGGAGGTCACGAGCCATGACACTAATGAGGAGAGAAAAAGGATAAAAACCCGTTTGATAATTCAAAACCGGCCGCTCGGCGGTAATGTGATCCACCATGGCCCACTTATCCGGCAGAGAGGCGGGGGAAGCCGAGCTCAACTCCCCTGACTTTCCCCCCGCCTTCTTCGGCTATCACCGCAAAGCGGTCGATCAGTACCTGCAGGAACTCCTCCAATCCAAACTGGCGAGTGCCGAGCAGATCTCCCGATACCCGGATTCGACGGCCTCCGGCGCCCAGGTAGACCGGTACCGCGAGTTGGGTAGTGAGATCGGAGACCTCCTGAGATCGGTCCAGGACACGGCCGCCAGGATTAGAAGACAGGCCGAGGAGGATGCTGCTCGCTGGCGGGGGGAAGCCACCACCGAGGTGGAGAAGAGGATTGTCGAGGCGCAGGCGGCCGCGGAGGAACTTCGGGCTTCAGCCTGGGAAGTGGCCACCGAGATGATCGCCCAACTGCAGGAAGTGGAGGTCGAGACCTATCACAGCATCGAGAAGCACTCACAGGAGATAATTGCAGAGGCGGAGAACGAGTCGCACCGTATCAGAGAGGACGCCCGCCGGAGAGCGGAATCGATCCGGAGCGACGCCAATGTGGAATCGTTGGAGGTGGAAGAGCGGACGCGAACGCTTTGTGACCAGATGATCGATTCTGCCCAGCAGCGTGTCTCCGCCATCCAGGAGAGGGTCTTGGCCTTGGAGCGCCATCGCGATCAGTTGCTGGAAGAGATAGGAGGCATCCGTTCCGGGGCGGCGCCCATCGGCGTGAAGCTGGTTGACCAGACCGGCGCCTTGATCTACCGGCCTGCTCCCGAGGTCGAGGAGGTCGCTCATGTAACCCCTCAACATGAGATGTCGGGATTGGTCAGGGTGATCCCCCCGGATGAATCGGAAGAGACCTCCACTGCCGATCTCCCGCAGCCGCAGGAGGCTGTCTCCGACCCTGAGGGCGACACATCCGCGGAGGCCCTGGCCCCTGGTGTTCTCTCCGATGGCCCGGTCGCCGGGTCGGGCCCGACGCCGGCCGAGGAGAAGGGCAAGGCGACCTCAGACGCCGACCGGGCCAGCCCCCAGGACGCTCTCGGCGGTTTGGAGGACCTGTTTGCCTCCCTGAGGAAGGAGGCCCCCTCTGCCTCCCGATCCTCATCGACGCCGTCGGCCGGCCGGAACGGCTCCGCCGACACCTCGCCTCCACCGGCAGAGACGCGGCGGGAAAGTCCCCCGGCGAGCGAGGCCGAGGCGGAGACACTGCGAGAAGAAATGTCGCTGCCGGTAGCCAACCGGTTTCTCCGTCTGTTCAAGAGGCTATTGGCAGAGGAGCAGAATCGGGTGCTGGAGGGTATACGCGTCGGGGACCTGCACTGGAACGCCGAGGAAGTGGATGGCCGCCTGCGACCACATCTGGAGATGTTGATGGAACAGAGCTGGCAGGCAGGTAACACCGCGGCTGAGCGAATGGTCGGGCGAGACATATCCAAGCCTGCGTTCGAAGCGGAACCGGAAAGAGGGTTTGCCCATCTCTTGGTGGCTGACGTGACCGAGGCCATCGATGTGGTGGGGTCCGCCGAGAACGTCTCCCAACGCAGTCGTGTCGGCTCTCGTGTGTTCCGGATATGGAGGACCGACACATTGGAGAACCATCTCCGGGACCTGGCATCCAGGTACTACCAGCAAGGCCTGACTCGGTCGCTGAGGGAGGCGGGAGTCCCCGAGGCATCGGTGGTCTCAGCCGGCCAAACTCGTTAGGCAACCCCAGCGACCAGTCGTCGTGGTGTCCTTCTGCCTGCGCTGCGGGGTTCATCAGCACACAGTCTCCTGCGTGGGGTCAGAATAAGAGCATGGTCATCGAGGTCGAGTAGGGTCGGGATCGCGTTGATCCGCAAATCAGTCGCCGGGTTCTTGATGGTGATGGCGCTGGCCGCCTGCGCAGATACGGGAGGACCCGAGGAGGTCACCCCACAACAGGAGGAGGAGACACTGCCTGAGGCGGTCCCGGAGACACTCGATCTCCTGCTTGTCACCGGCTCGGACGGGAGGGTGACGGTGATCAATCCCGACGGAACCGTGGTGCGGGAACTACGGGGCCCGGTGGCCCCCGGACACCCGAGCCTGCAGCCCACTTGGGCGCCGGTCTCCGTTGACGGCCGTCGACTCGTGGCGTGGACGGAACTCGGTGATGACGGGGCTTTCAGTATCGCCTTGGGCGATGTGGACACCGGGGAGACAACCAGGTACTCGGCGCCGGTGGCGCCTTTCTACTACTACTGGAGTCCGGACGCCACGTTGTTGGCGTTCCTGGGCCAGAACGCCTTATCGCCATTGGAAATGGGTGTGCTGGACTACCGGAGGGACTCGGTGGAGATCGTCGCCACGGGTCAGCCCTTCTATTTCGACTGGCGGCCCGACTCCCGGGCGATCGTCACCCATGTGAGCGAAGCACTGTCACTGTTGACTACTACCGGCGAGGCATGGTCATCGAAGGACATTCCTATCAGACCAGGACGGTTCCAGGCCCCGGCATGGCTTTCGGGGGATCGCATCCTGTTCGTCACCCCGACGTCGCAGGGTTCCGTCAAGGTGGGCCTCGGGGTGGCGCGCAACGCTCAAGACGACACCTCTGCCCCGCAACGGCTGATATTGAGCGACGTCGAGGCCGGTTTGGTTCTCACCTTGACCGAACTCGAGGGAGCGGCCATCTTCGAGGCGGATCCCACCGGGAAGTGGGTGGCGGTCTATGAATACTCCGGCCCCCTGCGAGTGTTCGACCTCGAAGGTGGGGGCGAAACGGTAGTCTCCGAGAGCCAGGTCGCCGCCTTCGAGTGGAGCCCGGTGGGAGACAGGCTCCTATTCATGGAGGTGGATCGCGAAGCCCGGGCTCTGAAGCCGAGAGTGTGGGACGGGAGAGACACCCTGGTTTTCCCCTCTTTTCTACCGTCTCGCGTGTGGGTGGTCCAGTATTTGCCGTTTTGGGATCAATATGCCCGGAGCCTCACCCTCTGGTCTCCTAAAGGCGATGCTTTCACCTACCCGGGAATGTCCACTCCCAACGCGGAAGACCAGATCTTCGTCCAGCATCTCGACGAGTCCCAGCCGATCACCGTGGGCAACGGCGTCTTCGCCAGTTGGTCACCGGCCCCACGGGACCGGGTGCCGGATTCCTGATCGCGATCTGAGCCGAGCCGGCTGGTTTGCGACCTGCCTTGTAATTGCGTAACGTTGGTCGTTGTTAGTAAGGGGATATGCGCAGGTGCTAAAGACGCCAGACAGCGGTTCTAGAGGAACAGGAATGTTGAGAGGCTGGCGCTGGTGGTTGTTGCTGATCGTCGTGGTCGGCGTGTTGGTTGGGTGGGAGACCGGGTTCTTTGAATCCCGTGTTGTGGACCTTGAGTGGGAGGGCGAACCGGTGGAGTTCCGGGTGCTGGCTCACAATCATCAGGGAGGATTTGCGGTGGTCGACCTGGAAGAGGGGGTGATGCGAATCGAACGGCTGGAGCATCGTGGACTGCCAGTCCGCTCGGTTGATGTGGCAGCGTTGACCAGGTCGGGCGATGTGCTGATCCACCCGTACGATGCACCAGTCCTGTACGTGGCGCCTGGTGGGGACATCTCTGCTGCACCCGCGGTCATTCGCCTGCCAGGATTCGGCAAAGACGAAGCTGATCCAACTTACACCCTGGGCTATGGTGTCCAGGCCTTGGGGGATGGATCCGGAGAAAGCATCTGGTTGTTGATTCAAAAAGGTGGTGGGACGCTGGTAGATCTGGTCACCAAAGAAGGCTCCGTGATGGCTGAGTTCGAACTGGAGGGCTCCTATTACGCGGCCGGGTTGTTGGGAAATGACCTCGTTGTGCTCGACCGTTACGACCGAGATGATCTGGTGCTAAGGAGCAGCGGCGCCATTGATGAGGTGACGACATGCCGAGACGACATAGAGAACGGGAATCTACGTGTGGTGTCTGTGCACGGACACCACACTGCTTGCCTCAGCGATGACGACAGACAACTGGTCCTCTATGACGTGACCACCGGGCAAACAGACCGGTTTACAGCTTTTGAGTCGGGCCGGTGGTCACTGAGTGTTCTGCCCAACATCCCGTCAGAAATAGCGAACATCGCCGGGGTTCATGCCGATCAACTGTTACTCGCCTCCAGGGAAGCAATCTATGCGGCCGACCTTTCAAACCACACCATGCGATGGCTGTACGACAAGCAGGAAGGCGAGTTTCTCACGCCGTTGGGCATTGTGGACAACCTCCTAATGGGTGCCAACGGGGTAGTCGGCCGCGAGGTCATCATCGCCATTGACCTGCGATCGGGAGAACGGCAAACAATCGTGGAACTGCCCGAAGGGTATTTCATATATGACGCTGCCTGAACGGTCACACATCACCGGGGAGGGGTCGTCAAACGCCACTGCGCCCGTTGTTGGGGAAAGCAGTTAGTCCCAGCCCAGTTGGTGTAGGCGTCGTTCGGAAAAGCCCAGGTAGTGGCCGAGTTCGTGCAACAGGGTGCGACGGATCTCCTCTTCGGTCTCGGGGCGGGAGAGGCCCAAGTCCAGGTGGGCCAGGCGGTACAGTCGGATCTCGTCGGGGAGTACTCCCCAGTAGTCGGCGGCCCTGTCCGGGAGGGAGACGCCGACGTATTCTCCCAACAGTTCTTCCCGGGCGCCTTCCCTGTGGTCCTCGGGAGGGGGCGAGTCCATGGCCACGATCAGCACGTTGTCCATGAGAGAGGCGACCCACGGGGGGAGGTCCGAGAGGACCCGGTCTATCACTGCTTCGAACTCTTCGGTCCGCATGTTCGTCTGAACTACCCCGTCTGGTGGTTACTGCAGCGCAATCTACTGGCGGCGGGAGTGCGGCCTAAGCGGAAGAGGTCAGGCCGCCGGACTGATCAACTGGAAGAAGGTCTGCTGGTCGTACTTGACCGCGGTGATGATCGTGAATGGTTCACCGGCGTCGCCGGGCATGGTCATGGAGGTGGCCACCTCACCCTGGGCTTGCTGTTCGCCTTCGATGACCAGGCCGATTCCCGGGTCGAAACGGACGGTGGAATGTACGACGCCCGGGGTGGCGCTCACCAGTAGTTGGATGTCTCCGAAAAAGCCCGGACTTTCCTGACCTTCCTGGCCTTCTTCAGAGGAATCCTCCTCTGCGAAGGCGCCGAACATCCCCAGCATCATCTCGCTCATGTCCCACTCGAACGCGTCGGTCC
>JAPPKR010000075.1 GCA_028819835.1 bacterium
GACTGGTGAAGATGCCCCGACTGGGACAGGACATGGAGCAGGGGACTCTCGTGGAGTGGTCCAAGTCGGTGGGTGACGAGGTCACCGAGGGCGAGATCCTGGCGGTGATCGAGACCGACAAGGCGGAGGTGGCTTTCGAGTCGCCCGCCGGCGGATACCTGGTGGCGGTCCTGGCAGATGCGGGATCCACCCTGGCCACGGGAGAGCCGATCGCTTGGATCGCCGATGATCCCGCGGCCAAGCCTCCCTCTCCGGAGTCGCCACCCGCTGCCATAGAGAAGGCGCCCCAACCCCGGGGGACGCCCGCCCCCGAGGCCGCAATCCGCAGGACCGCGCCGAGGCCGCGAGGACGTAAGCCGGTGTCGCCCCTGGCGCGGCGGCGGGCACGGGAACTGGGAGTCGATCTTGCCGGCGTGGAGGGCACGGGTCCGGGGGGAAGGGTCACCGAGGGTGACGTGGCGGCTGCCCACCAGGCGGTGCAGGTTCACTCCGGGGACTCCGATGAACTGTCTCGAATGCGACTGGCCATCGCTGCCCGGATGTCCAAGTCGGCAGCGGTTCCCCAGTTCCAGTTGGTACGAGAGATCATCCTTGAGAAGCCCGAGTCTCTTGGGGACGGGCCGAAGGTGACCTACACGGACTTGTTGCTTTGGGCCACGGCCGGGGCCTTGGCGGAGAGACCGTCGGTCAACTCCAGTTGGGTCGAAGGCGATCCGCCCGCGGTCCGGTCTCACCCGAGCGTCAACCTAGGGTTCGCGGTGGCGGTTCCGGACGGCTTGATCGTGCCGGTGATCCGGGATGCCGCCTCCCTGTCGCCGGAGCAGATCTCCGTTCAGAGGCGTCGGCTGGAGGGGGCGGCGCGCGGCGGGCGCCTGCGTCCGGGGGACCTTTCCGGCGGAACTTTCACCGTCTCGAATCTCGGCGGCGCCGGGGTGGACGAGTTCATCGCTTTACTGAACCCACCGGAAGCGGGCATACTGGCGGTGGGCGCGGTGAAGCCCAGGCCGGTGGTTGTGGACGGCGCCCTGGTGGCGATGCCCACGGTGCGGCTCACCCTCACCGGGGACCACCGGGTCTTCGACGGCATGGAGGGAGCGCGATTCCTCCAGGCCATCGCCGCCCGACTTCAATCTCCGATCTGAACATGACATCTCTAGCATCTGCGACGAAGGGAGCACGATGAGCCTTTACGAGCCGACATACATGGAGGGCACCCTGGGCACCATGGCCGTGGACTGGGAGGAGCGGATCAACATGGCCCGGATGCGCGACGAGCGCAAGGCCCGGGCCCAGCACCAGATCGCCGAGGCCGGGCTGGGGTCGGTGCTCTTGCTGGACGATCCCAACATCCGCTACGTCACCGGGCTGGCCATGCTGGGCGGCTCGGGCGCGGATCACTACAGCTTCCTGACCGCCGGAGGCGACGTGGTGCATTGGGACACCGCCGATCACGCCAGCAACGAGCGCGCCAACTGCCCCTGGCTCCCCGACATCCGCTACGCGGCCCCCGGACTGGGGAACGTGCCCCGCGCCAGCGGGTCCCCGTCGGCCCGGGAGTTCCTCCTCGACACCATGGCGGACCTGATCGTGGGGGCCGCCCACGACTACGACGTTCACCGCGACCCGGTCGGCATCGACTCCACGCAACCGGCCCTGGCCCGGAAGCTCTCGGAGCGGGGGTTGGATGTCCGGGAAGGCGCCGCCGACGCACTGCACACCGCCCGGCAGACCAAGACCAAGGACGAGATCGAATGCTTCCGGGTCCTCTCCGCGATATGTGAGGCCGGGTTCATGGCCATCAAGAAGGCCGCCGAGCCGGGCATGCTCGAACAGGAAGTCTGGGGAGCGGCGGTGGAGGCCGTGCTGCGCAGAGGAGGGACGGTAGAGGGAGGGTATCTCACCAGCGGCCCCAACACCTGGCCCAAGCACCAAGCCAACACCACCGACCGGATGCTCCGCCCCGGCGACATCATGTACGCCGACTTCTACAGCGCCACCTTCCAGGGCTACC
>JAPPKR010000030.1 GCA_028819835.1 bacterium
GGGGGCGCAGGGCATCGGGCTGGCTCGCACCGAGCACATGTTCATGGGGGACCGGTTGCCGGTGGTGCGCCGGATCATCATGGACGAGGAGCCGGAGAAGGCCCTGCTGGAGTTGCAGGCATTGCAGGCCGAAGACTTCACCGCCCTGCTGGAGGCGATGGATGGAAAGCCGGTGGTGGTCCGCCTGCTCGATCCCCCTCTTCACGAGTTCCTCCCCGATCGGTGGGACCTTCGCGACCAATACGATCAGCTCCGCGCCGCGGGGGAATCCACTGCCGACGTGGAGCGGACTATCGAGGTTGTGAGAAGCTGGGAGGAGACAAACCCGATGCTGGGGCTGCGGGGGGTACGCCTGGGAATCATCCGGCCTTCGCTATACCGGGTGCAGATCCGGGCGGCGTTGCAGGCTATCCGCCGTCGAGTGGAGGAGGGGGGAGATCCCCGCCTGGAGATAATGGTTCCTCTGGTGGCGGATCCGGCCGAGATGGAACGGGTACGGGACATGCTGGCCGAGGAACGGGCCGCCTACGAAGTGGACAGGGAGGTGAAGCTCGGCAACATGGTGGAGATCCCCCGGGCCGCCCTGATGGCCGGGGACCTTGCCCGCATCTCCGAGTTCTTCTCCTTCGGCACCAACGATCTCACCCAAACCACCTTCGGGCTGAGTCGTGACGACGCCGAGGTGCGCTTTCTCAATACATATCTGGCCGACGGGGTGCTGTCTCACAACCCCTTCCAGTCACTGGACGAGAGCGGGGTGGGACGGTTGGTGGAGTGGGCGACAGCCGAGGGGAAGGCCGTCCGCCCCGCCTTGTCGGTCGGACTGTGCGGTGAGCATGGAGGAGACCCGGCGAGCATAGATTTCTGTCACCGGGTGGGTCTTGACTATGTGTCGATGAGCCCTCCACGCATCCCGGGCGCCCGGCTGGCCGCCGCCCAGGCGGCGATCCGGAACGGGGACATCCCCCTTCCCCGGACTTGATGGCCGAAGTCCGCCTTACTCCCGGAGGGGCGCCCGAGACGGTGCTCCCTGAGCCGCCGGCGGACGTGATGGCTGCCCTGGTGGCTGCCGGCGGTGACCGGGACAGGATGGTGACGACCGCGGCAGCCCACCCGGAGTTGCCGGAAGTCTGGGCCGCCTTGGGACGGTTGTGCGAGTCGGGGGCTCAGGGGTTGAGCGATCACCTGGAGGCCTACGCCTACTACCGGATCGGCTATCACCGCGGCCTGGACGCTTTGAGACAAAACGGCTGGAGAGGATCGGGGTATGTGCGGGGGTCGCATGCCTCCAACCGCGGTTTCCTGTCCAGCCTGGACGGTCTCAGGCGGATGGCCGGGGCAATAGGCGAAGCCTCCGAGGCTGAACGTTGCGGTGACTTCCTGTTGATGCTTGACCCGGCTTATCAACTCTCCCCGGGACCTTAGGTCAGGAGAGTTCGCACCAACTGGGCCCGGCCACCCGGTCCAGGTCGGCAAGGCTGATGGGGAAGACGGTGGTGGGGGTGCCGGCCGCAGCCCACACCGGATCATGGCGCCGGAGCGCCCGGTCGGCGAAGACCCGGATCGGACGGGCGTGCCCGAAGGGGGGCGTTCCGCCCGCCGCGAAGCCCGTGGCTTCCCTCACCCGGTCAAGCGAGGCCCGCCGCGCCTTGCTTCCTCCTGCCGCCTGGGCCAGACTGTCGGTACGCAGTCTGCGATCGCCGGGCACCAGAGCCAGCACCGCCTCTCCATCCACCTCGAACACCAGGGACTTGACGATCTGGCTGGGTCGGCACCCCACCGCCCGTGCGGCGTCGATGGCGGTCTTGGTCCCGTCGGGGAAGACGCTGATCTTCGGGGCGATGTCGAAGTCCCCACACCCCTCCAGCCATCGCCGGGTTGCAGAGGGCAGATTGTCGGAGTTTGGCATCGGTCATACCTTATCGGCCGGCGACCGGGGGTATTCTCGGATGATCTCCCGAGGTTGGCAGCGGGAAGGAGCACCAATGAAGCGGACCATCGAGCATGTGAGGGAGTTTGCCGCCGCGGACCAGGGCTTGGCGTTCGTCTCCTTCGCCCGGGCGGACGGGACCGTGCATTCCACGCTGATCAACGCCGGAGTGATGAAACACCCGGTCACGGATGAGGAGGTGGTGGCGTTCGTCGTGAGGGGCGACACGGTGAAGCTCCGCCACTGGCGGCACACTCGGAAAGCCACCATCACCTTCCGGGCGGGTTGGTCATGGATCGGCGTGGAGGGCACCGTGACCCAAATCGGCCCCGACGATCCCATGGATGGGTTCGACCCGGCGGATCTCCCCCGACTTCTCAGGGACATCTTCACAGCCGCAGGTGGCACTCATGAGGATTGGAACGAGTACGACCGGGTCATGAAGGCAGAACGACGTGCTGGGGTGTTCATTCACCCCACAAAGATCAGGGGCACGAATCTAGGCAGGTAAGCACGGGCACCCTGTCAATACCGCCACCACCGGTAAGCCGAGTAGAGAACCGACGTCCCGTTAGGAGATCGCCCAGGTCCCTTCCCTTCCGGCAGCAGTCCACCCGTCCGGTCCTTCGACGACACGGTATGTCAGCCAGAGGCCGCAAACACCACCGCACCAAAGGTTGGCGCCGACCGTCGCCCCCTCGTCATCGAATTCCGCAGGAGCCAGCGTGATGATGACGCTGCCAGGTATGACCGGCTCCAGCACATCCTCTCGTACGAATTGGCTCCAGTCATTGATGAACTCGATCGGCCCAAGATGGTCGATCGCGGCGATTATCGCTTGTCGTTGCTCCTCGGTGAGCGACTGGCCCGACTGGTCCTGGTTCATCGCATCTCCGGCGTGCGGGTCAAGGCGGTCCAGTATCAGGATTCGGCTGAATCGATATTCAGGGCCGAAGGTATTGTCGATCTCCACCAGTTGGAGCGTTACCGCAGCGTAAATCTGGATCTCCGCGGCGGCACGTTCCCCTTCTGTCAGAGCGCCGTTGCCACAAGCCGGTAGAAGAAGGAAGCCAACCAGGAGAACGACCGCCGGCATCAACACCAACGGTGCCCTCGACCACCTCCACGTTCTCGCCGAGTCTCGAATAGCAGGCAGCCCCGGAAGGGTGTCTCGCACGGGTGGGACCCTGACCATATGCGGTCAGTATGGCGGCAGGGGAGGAAGCGTGACCTTGGGGTTTGGTGCAGGATGCGATTTGTCTTGAGCGACGGCGCCTCTCCGATCCGGTATCTTCAATTCGGATGGCTCTGTTCGTGTCGCCTAGGGAGCGTCGGCTGTGGTACTGGACGCTCGCCATTGTGGTGGCGATCTTCTCCACCCTCGGGTTGGCGGGAGCCCTTGCCGAACAACTCTCGGAAACTGGCCTTACCACGGTGGGCTTCGCTGCGGCGATGCTCCTGGTCGGGATCACCGTGGTTATCCAGGGGCTGAGGACCAAGCCCACCGGTGCCGAGATCGGCGTGGCTCTGGGGGTGGCGGTGGTCTATCTAATGGTCTTGCTTCGAATGGCGCTGGCGGAACGCAGCCACCTCATCGAATACGGGGTGGTGGCCTCCTTCATCTACGAGGCGCTCAAAGAACGAAAAGGCGGGGGTGGTCGGGTCCCCGTGCCCTCCGTGCTGGCGGTCTTGGCCACGGGGGTGGTGGGGGTGTTGGACGAAAGCATCCAACTGTTGTTGCCCAGCCGCCATTTCGATCCGGTCGACATGGTGTTCAATGCCCTGGCCGCTGTCATGGCAGTGCTGGCGCGGGTAGCGCTGGCGCGGGCGAGGCGTCGCAGGATCAATATCCCGCCCGGTTCACCCCGGGTGCCGCCCCACGGATCTGGAGACGAACAGCACCCTGGGTGATACGCTGTCGATATGGGTATCCGTTTGGACTCGCAACGGGCGGTGGTGACGGGGGGAGCGGGTGGCTTGGGACTGGTGGTGGCTGAGGCTTTGGCCGGAGCGGGCGCCGCCACCTTCGTGTGTGATGTCGACCCTGTAGCGGTGGGGGCGCTTCCTTCAAGTCTCCGTGGGACCACGGTTGACGTGGCCGATGCCGAGGCGGTGGCCGCCTGGCTCGATCCGATCGCGGCGGAAGGGGTGGATGTCCTGGTGAACCTGGCGGGTGCGGGCGGACCCACCGCCCCCGTGGAGGAGATCGATCCATCGGAGTGGCATAGGTGTGTGGAGGTGTCCCTGTCGGGGCAGTTCTATTGCGCCCGCCGGGTGGTCCCGGCCATGAAGGCGCGGGGCGGTGGGGCGATCATCAACATAACTTCCACCACCGGGTTCATGGGGATGCCCAATCGCTCACCCTATGTGGCGGCCAAGTTCGGGGTGGTCGGGTTGACCAAGACCTGGGCGATGGAGTTGGGCCGGGACAACATCCGGGTGAACGCCATTGCACCCGGAGCCCTCAGGGGCGAGAGAAGGAAACGCCAGATCGCGGCCCGCGCCGAGGCCGAGGGCATCAGCGTGGAAGAGGCCGAATCGATGTCCACCCAGGCCAACTCCATGGGAACGTCGATCGATCCCCAGGAGGTGGCCGACCTGGTGCTCTACCTGGCCGGTCCCTCGGGCCGCCACATCAGCGGCCAGGTGATCGCATTGGACGGGCATAGCGAGACCCTCTACCCCCGGTTTCCAGGCCGTAGGGGGTAACCCGGACGCCCTTTGATACACTGGCGGCCTATGGAAAACCGTCTGGACTCCCAACGGGCGGTGGTGACGGGGGGTGCGGCCGGATTGGGACTGGTGGTGGCCGAGGCATTGGCCGGAGCGGGCGCCACCACCTTCGTATGCGATGTCGACCCTGTGGCGGTGGGGGCGCTTCCTTCCCATCTCCAGGGAGCGACCGTGGATGTGGCCGAGGCCGAGGCGGTGGCCGCCTGGCTGGATCCGATCGCGGCGGATGGAGTCGACATCCTGGTGAACAACGCCGGGCCGGCGGGGCCGACCGCGCCCGTGGAGGAGATCGATCCCGCCGAGTGGCGCAAGTGCGTTGAGGCGGCCCTGTCAGGACAGTTCTATTGCGCCCGCCGGGTGGTCCCCGCCATGAAGGCGCAGGGAGGTGGAGCGATCATCAACATCACCTCCACGGCCGGACGGATGGGGATGCCGAACCGCTCACCCTATGTGGCGGCCAAGTTCGGGGTGGTCGGGTTGACCAAGACCTGGGCGATGGAGTTGGGCCGGAACAACATCCGGGTGAACGCCATAGCGCCCGGTTCGATCATAGGCCAACGCGTGGACCGAGTGATAGGCGCCCACTCCCGGGTCGAAGGGATCAGCCTCGAAGTTGCCCATGCGATGTATGTCCAGGGCACGTCGATGGCAACTTTCGTCACTCCCCAGGAAGTCGCCGACCTGGTGCTCTATCTGGCCGGCCCCTCAGGACGCCATGTCAGCGGCCAGGTGATCGGGGTCGACGGCCACACCGAGACCCTGTTTCCCCGTTTCCCCAGGTCCTGATCGACTGAACAAGGCGCACCTGGTCACACCCGCTGCTCGGAGGACTCCCAGGTGCTTATCAGTTCGGCGAAGTGTCCGTCGCCGCCGGCCAGGTCATCATAGGTTCCGTCTTCCACCACCCGGCCGCCTTCCATGACCAGCACGCGATCGGCCCGCCGGGCGGTTCGGAGGCGATGGGCCACGACGATCGAGGTACGGCCCGCCAGCAGCGATTCGAGGGCGTCCTCGATCTGGCTCTCCGTTCCGGGATCAAGGTTGGACGTGGCCTCATCGAGAATGACTATCGCCGGATCGACGGCCAGCGCCCGGGCAAGGGCGACGAGTTGGCGCTCTCCCGACGAGAGCCGGTTGCCCCTCTCCCGCATGGGAGTGTCCAGCCCCTCGGGGAGGCTCTCCACCCACTCGGCGATGCCCATTGCCCGGCACGCTTCCCAGACCTCGTCGTCGGTCATCTCGCCCCGGCCGAAGGACAGGTTGAACCGCAGGGAGTCCTCGAACAGGAATCCCTCTTGGGGCACCAGCGCCACGGCCCGGCGAAGGTCGGCAAAGCTGAGTTTTCTCAGATCGATCCCGTCCAGGGAGACCCCGCCGGTCTGGGGGTCGTAGAAGCGCGCGATCAGTCTCACCAGGGTGCTCTTCCCCGATCCGGTGGCGCCCACCACGGCCACCCGCTGGCCGGAGGGAATGGAGAGGTCCAGGTCGGTGATGATCGGTTCGTCGGGGCTGTAGCCGAAGGTCAACCTGTCGACCCGGATCATGCCATCCACCTCCGGTGCGAGAGGGGTGGTTTCGAGGGCTTCCTGAATCGCGGGCTCCTCGTCCATCAACCCGTAAAGCTTGTAGAGAGCGGCCAGCGCTCCCTGCAGGAGGTTGTAGATGTTGGCGAGTTGCACGATGGGCTCGAAGAACCAGTTCAGGTAGAGCAGGAAGGCGATCATCGACCCGAGGCTCATCTCCCCGTTCAGCACCCGGTTCCCTCCTATGAACAGGACCAAGACCAGTCCCACCACCCGCAACGTGTCCACCTGCGGGAAGTATCGGACCACGATCTTGGCGGCGTCCATGCCTCTCTGGTAATAGGTCTGGTCTATTGTCTCGAATCGCTCCTCCTGGCGAAGTTCCTGGGCATTGGCCTGGACTTCCCTCACTCCGGATATGTTCTCTTGGAGGGCGCCCAACACCCGCCCGACCTGGCTGCGCACCTGCCGATAGGCCTGTCCCGACCGGCGGCCGAAGTGAACCGAGATGGCCACCAGGATGGGCATGAGCAGCATCACGATCATGGCGAGAAACGGATCTATCACGAACAGGGCCACGGAGACCCCCGTCACCATCAAGGTGCTTCCCACCACCGAGATGACGCCTTCGGTGGCGAAGACCTGGAGAGACTCGATGTCGGCGGTGAGCCTGGACACCAGGACCCCGGTCTTGGTCCTCCCGAAAAAGGCCATGTCCATTCTCAGAACGTGGGAGTACACCTGGTTGCGAAGGTCCATCATGAACCTCTCGCCCAGCCAGGCCACCATGTACAAGGTGATGCGGGTGGATACGTACTGGGCGACCAGGATGCCGGCGAAGATCAGTGCCACGTTGGTGATCACCGAAGTGTCTTGGGGGATGATGCCCTTGTCGACCCCCTCACGGATCACCAGCGGCCCCGCCACCCTGGACATGGAGGACACTATGGCCGCGGTGGCGGCGCCCAGGGCAGGGAGGGCCATGTACCGGGCGGACTTGGCAGCCCGGCGGAGGAGGTTCATCCGGTGGGGGACCGGGTCGGCGGATCCGTAGCGGGAGTACATCAGCGGGCCGGGCTGGCTTCGGCGAGAAGTTGGCGGTAGCGGGGCACGTTGTCCCAGAGTTCCTGGTGTTCTCCGAATGCCAGGACCTTCCCGTCCTCCAGGAGGATGATCCGGTCGGCAAGGAGCAGGGTGGAAGTGCGGTGGGCGATGACGATGGTGGTGCGGCCCCTCATCATCTCCACCAACTCGGCATGGATGTGGGCTTCGGTGATGGCGTCGACCGCCGAGGTGGCGTCGTCCAGGATGAGGATGCGGGGGTTGCCGACGATGGCCCGGGCCAGGGCCACGCGTTGGCGCTGGCCTCCGGACAGGGTTATCCCCCGCTCGCCCACCACCGTGTCGTATCCCTCGGGCAGCTTCCGGATGAACTCGTCGGCGTCGGCGATCCGGGCGGCGGCCACTATCTTGGAGCGTTCGGCGTGGGGGGTCCCGAACCCGATGTTCTCGGCGATGGTGGCCGAGAAGAGGAAGGGTTCCTCGAAGGCGACCGCCACCTCCTGGCGGAGGTCGGTCAGATGAAGGTCGCGGATGTCGGTTCCGTCGACTGAGATGCTGCCGGCCTGGGGATCGTAGAAACGAGGGATGAGTTGGGCCAGGGTTGTCTTGCCACAGCCGGTAGCCCCGAACAAGGCCACGCTGCTTCCCGCCGGGATGGACAAATCAAGGTCAGACAGCACTTCCACCCCGTTATAGGAGAAGGAGACGCCGTCGAAACGGATCTCACCCCCTCCCGGGCCCAACGGACGAGGAGCGCTAGGGCTGGTCACCGAGGGAGGGGTCTGGAGAAGTTGCACTATCCGGGCCGCGGCGGCCGAGGCGCGGGGGAGTTCGGCGAAGAACCAACCGGTCATCCGGAGCGGGAAGTACAGGATCACCAGATACTGGGTGAAGGCCACCAGATCGCCGATGGTCATCTCGCCGCTGGCCACCCTGAGCCCACCCAGCCACAGCGCCCCCAGGGTGGTGAGAGTGGGGAGCAGTTCCAGCCAGGGCAGGTAAACCGACCGGAAGCGGGCCAGGCTCATGGACTTGTCGAATATGTCCGTCGCCACCCCCTGTGCCTTGCGAGCTTCCCTGGCCTCCCGGCCGAAAGCCTTCGTCACTGCGATCCCCGAGATACCCTCCTGGGTCAGTCTGCTCATCCCCGCAAGCGCCTGCTGGACCTGGAAGGAGATGCCGATGGCCTGGCGGGAATACAACCCCGCAAAGAGGATCATGGCCGGCAGGGTGATGGCGGCCACCATACCCAGGACCGGATCGAGCACGAACGCCATCACTCCCACCATCGCCATGGTGATGAGGTTGGCCACGGTGATGGGGAGCATCATGAAGATCAACCGCACCTGGGTGACGTCGGTGGAGGATCGAGCCATCAACTCTCCCGCCGAGGCGTGGTCGTGAAAGTCAAATCCCAGCCGCTGGATGGCGGAGAAGATGCGCCCGCGCAGGTGCACTTCGAAGCTGTAGGAGAGTTTGAAGGCGTTCCAGCGCCGCCAGGCGATGCTGCTGGCCCGCATGAGCCCGACCAAAAGAACCAGCAGGACCAGGGGCAGCAGGAGGTTCGGCTGGTTGCCCTCTACGGCGTCATCAACCACCAACTTCTGCAGGTAGGGACTGATGATGGTAACCACCATCCAGGTCAAAGCTCCCATGACGGCGATCACCGTCATGCGCGGGTAGCGCTTCACTCCCGCGACAATCAGGCGCAGGCCTGTCCACATTTCCGACCACTGTTCCCGGGAGCCCATCCAATTAGAGGGTACTGACCCGGGGGTCGGTCATGTCTTTGTTTGGGCGGCCCGGAGGCTCGGTTTCACGCCGCCGGACGGAACCCGACGGCGCCACCCTCGGCATAGGCTTCCACCGTCGAATCGGTCGGCCACTCGCCTTCCAGCAACCTGATGGCCAGGGGATCGGCCAGCCGGCGCTGGATCGCCCGCTTCAAGGGGCGCGCGCCGTATGCAGGATCGTATCCCTCCTCGGCCAGGATCTCCTTCACGCCATCGGTTACCTGAAGTCCCAGGCCGCGTGCGGCCAGTCTCCGCCGGAGCCTGCCCAACTGCAGGTCGACTATCCGGGCCAACTCGGGCCGGGTCAATCGTCCGAACACCACGATCTCGTCAACCCGGTTCAGGAACTCGGGCCGGAAGTGACCGCGCACCGCTCCCATCACCCGGCTCTCGATCACCTCGGATCCCAGGCCGGGATCGATCAACTCCGATCCCAGGTTGGAGGTCATGATCAGCACCGAGTTGGTGAAGTCGACCGTGCGACCCTGGCCGTCGGTGAGCCGGCCGTCGTCCAGCAACTGCAACAGGGTGTTGAAGATCTCGGGATGGGCCTTTTCCACCTCGTCCAAGAGGATCACGGTGTAGGGACGCCTGCGCACCGCCTCGGTGAGCTGCCCGCCCTGGTCGTATCCGACGTAACCAGGAGGCGCCCCGATGAGACGGCTCACGGAGTACTTCTCGGAGTACTCGGACATGTCGATCCGGGTCATGGCCCGCTCGTCGTCGAAGAGAAAGTCGGCCAGGGCCCGGGCCAGTTCGGTCTTGCCGACCCCGGTCGGGCCCAGGAACAGGAACGAACCGACGGGCCGGTTGGGGTCGGAGAGGCCCGACCGGCTGCGGCGCACGGCGTTGGAGATCGCCTGCACGGCCTGGTGCTGTCCGACTACCCGCTCATGGAGATGGCTCTCCAGGTTGATGAGCTTGGCCACCTCGCCTTCCAGCATCCGGGCCACCGGTACTCCCGTCCAGTGGGAGACCACCTCGGCGATGTTCTCCCCGGTCACCTCTTCCGACAGCATGCGGCCGTTGGCCGCCAGTTTCTCGAGGTGCTCCTCCTTCTCAATCAATTCGGTCTCCAGGCCGGCCAGCACGCCATACCGGAGTTCGGCCGCCCGCTGGAGATCGCCCCTTCTCTCGGCGACCTCGGCTTCGGCCCTTGCCTCTTCGATCCGTTCCCTGATGCCGTGGATCGAGGCTATGGCCTGCTTTTCCCGTTGCCAGCGGGCGGTGAGGCCGTCAAGGTCCTCCCGGATGTCGGCCAGTTTCTGTTCGAGTTCCGAAAGGCGGGCCTTGGCGTTCTTGTCCGACTCCATCCGGAGGGCCTCCCGCTCGATCTCGAGGCGGGTTGCCACCCGGGTCAGCTTGTCAATCTCCTCGGGCATCGAGTCGATCTCGATCCGCAGACGCGAGGCCGCCTCGTCGACGAGGTCTATCGCCTTGTCGGGAAGGTGCCGTGCGGTTATGTAGCGATCCGAGAGAGCGGCGGCAGCCACCAGAGCGGAGTCCGTGATGTGCACTCCGTGGTGCACCTCGTAGCGCTCCTTCAAACCTCGCAGAATGGCAACCGAGTCGGTTACCGAGGGAGCGGACACCAGGATGGGCTGGAACCGCCGTTCGAGAGCTGCGTCTTTCTCGATGTGGAGGCGGTGCTCGTCGGTGGTGGTGGCGCCGATCATGTGCAATTCGCCGCGGGCCAGCATAGGCTTGAGCAGGTTGGAGGCGTCCATGGCCCCTTCCGCGGCTCCGGCTCCCACGATGGTGTGCATCTCGTCGAGGAAGGTGATGATCTCGCCGTTGGATGCGCTGATCTCGGTCAATACAGCCTTCAGCCGCTCTTCGAACTCACCCCGGTACTTGGCGCCTGCCACCATCGCTCCCATGTCCAGGGCGATGATGCGCTTGGTCTTCAGGCTCTCGGGCACGTCCCCGTCGGCGATTCGCCGCGCCAATCCTTCCACTATGGCGGTCTTGCCCACACCAGGTTCACCGATCAGCACCGGATTGTTCTTGGTCCGGCGGGAGAGGACCTGGATCACCCGCCGGATCTCATCGTCACGGCCGATCACCGGGTCCAGCTTCTGCCGGTGGGCCAAGGCGGTGAGGTCCCGTCCGAAGCGCTCCAGTGCGCCGAAGGTGGCGTCGGGATCAGGAGTGGTGATTCGGTGCGCTCCCCGGAGTTTGGTCAGAGCCTCGAGGATGGCCTGGCGCTCCAGCCCGTGCCGGCGCAGTACGTCCCCCTCCGCTCCCTTGGCCTCGACCAGGGCCAGCAACAGATGTTCAACGGACAGGTAATCATCCTTGAACTCGGCTCTGACCTGGTCTGCTTTTGTCAGGATGTTGGTAAGTTCCCGACTGGCGACCGGATCCGAGCCGCCGTACGAACTGGGTAGCGAGCCCAGGAGTCCCTCCGTATCGGCTTTGAGCATGGCAGGCTGTGCTCCTACTGCATCCACCAGAGGCAGCACCAGGCCATCGGTCTGGCTCAACAGGGCCGCCAGCAGGTGTGCCGGTGTGACCTCGGGATTCTTCAGTTGTCGGGCAAGCGCCTCCGCATCGGTGACGGCTTGCCGGCTTTTGGCGGTGAGTCGATCGAACATCCCAGGCATCCTTAGATATTTACCTTTCTATCTATAAGAAAATCTTAGTCTATTTATATCAACTCTGCAAGGAGCCGCAGATATTCCCCGTTGTGAGTGTCGAATTTGCCGCTAGTTCAAAGTTGGGCGGTGTCGCCGGGCCCAAAGGGCGAAGGCGAGGCCGATGACTCCATAGCCGGCGTAGGACATGACCAGGGGCGTGACCGAGCCGGCGATGGCCCGGTCGACGAAGCTGGCGAGGATTGCCCCACCGCCCATGGTTATGGTGCCGATCACCGCCGCAGCCGTTCCGGCCAAATCGCCCATCGGCTGCATCGCCTGTGCCTGGATCAGAGGATTCGCAAGGGTCCGGAGGGAATTGATCACGGTGATCAGTGCGAACCAGATGAGAAACGACGGTTGCCCGCCGGATTGCCAGGACCACAGAGCAACTGCAATCGACAGGACCACCGCGGTCGGCAGTGTCACCATGATCACCCGGTCAGCCCCTACTTTCTTCACGTGCCGGCTTCCTGCGAAGATGACCGCTCCCATGATCACGCTCATCCCGGCGAAGTAGTAGGCGAACTGGTCCCCCCGGTGGTAGACATCGTCGAATATGAGTTGGATGCTTCCGAGAAACGCGGCGAAGGAGCCGAAGTCGAACATGACCGCCAAGGCCGAGGCGGTTGTCACTTTGCTGGTGAAGACGGCGGCGATGGCCTGGCGGGTGCGTCCGAGGGTGAGTGGACGGCGCCGGTGGGGCGGGAGGGTCTCAGGGAGACGGATGAGCCACACTGCCAACAGCAATGTCACCGCCGCGGGGGCAGCCATCACCCATCGCCAAGAACTAAAGCTCAGCAGGGCCTGACCCAGCAGGGGAGCGAAGGCCGGTACCACCATGAACACCGAAGCGACCACTGCCATGATGCGGGCCAGTCGATCTCCTTCGAACAGGTCGCGGCCGATGGCCAGAGTAAGGGCCCGGGGACCGGCGGCGCCGACACCCCACAGGAATCGGCTGGCGATCAGGACGGCGAAAGTCGGGGCCACGGCCGAGCCCAGGGCGCCGAGAGCGTAGAGCCCGAAGCCCGCGTAGAGAACCGGCTTGCGGCCGAATCGATCGGTGAACGGGCCGTATAGCAACTGAGCGCCGGCAAGTCCCAAAAAATAGAGGGTGACCGTGAGCGCCACCCGGGGCGAGTCGGCCGCAAGCCCGAGTCCCACACGCATGTCGGTGAACGCGGGTAGGGCCATGTCGATCCCCAACGCCGTCATGGCGCTGATCGCCGCCAGCATGGCGATGAACTCCTTCTCGGCAACTCTCCGGTGCCGCCGCGGCCGGTTGTCGGCGGTCATGAGCGGCCGGTCAGCCCGATGAGCCCGGAGGACACTTGCCGCCGCCGGACGGGGTGTTCAGTCAGGCTGGGAGTCGGCCTGACCGGAACGTTCCCCGAGGCCCTCGGGGAACCACAGGGTTCGCTGCGGGAAGGGAATCTCGATCCCGGCCGCGTCGAGGGCGCGCTTCATGGCCCGGCCCGCCCGGTCCCTTACCGCCCACAGTGTTGGCCGGTCCGAGCCGTGCCAGTAACGCACGTAGAAGTCGATGGAAGAATTATTGAACTCCACGAACTCGACTGTTGCCGGAGGTGGGATCACCACGCCATCGACGTTGTTGATTGCTTCCTGCAACACCTGCTGGGCAAAATCCAGGTCCGTGCGATAGGCGACTCCCACCACCAGGGTGGTCCGGCGAAGTGGGGTCTCCGTGAAGTTCACCAGGGGGTTCTTCCAGACCATGGAGTTGGGGATGTAGACACGGTCGCCGTCGTAGGTGTCGATGGCCACCGCCCGCAGGGTCATGTCGTTCACATCCCCCTTGTAGCCGCTGGATTCCATCTCGTCGCCCACCTTGATCGGGCGGCGCATCAGCATCAGCAACCCGGCGATGAAATTCTCCAGGATGTCCTGGAATGCGAATGCCAGAGCCAGGCCGGCCAGACCCAGAGCGCCGATCAGCGGGCCGACCTGCAGTCGCAGGATGGTTAGGGCGAAATACAACCCCAACACCACGGCCACGTAGACCACCGCCTTTCCCAGGACGATGGCGGCAAACGGGGGAACCGCGGTCTTGGCCAATCCCCTGCTCAACGCCCGTCGGATCAGGCGACCGCCGATGAGCGCCACCAGGACGACTCCGAGGGCCAGGATCCACTCGTACCACCCGACGTGATCGATCAACTGCGTTACGTCTTCGGGCTGCTCCTCCTGGGCGAGGATCGAGAAAGGCATCGCCACCTTAGAGTAGGCGGCGCCTCGGAAACCGTGTCTTCTACGGACCGGGAACTAGCAGGCAGTCAGGACTGGCAGGCAGCCAGACCAGCGGCGTCGGTGAAGATGCCATTGGCGTACTGCAACTCTCGGACGTAACAGATGATCTCGTTCACCTCCCCGTCCGACAGCCCCGGGACCGGTTCCATGTCGCCGAACTCCCAGTGATGCTGGGGGGATCCCCGTTGCACGGCAACGTGGAAGCTGAAGTCGGCATGGTGACCGGGTTCGTAATAGATGTGCACCAACGGGGGGCCTTCTGAGGTTCCCCCGGCAGTCGCGCCATGACACTCGGTGCAGTTGGCTTCGAACGAGTCGGCGCCGCGAAGGGCCGTCTCGGACAGGTCAGGCACAATCACCGCAACACCTCCGGCATCGGTCCCCGCGGAAGATGACTCACCGTTGTCCTCTCCGCAACCGATCAGTAGAAGACAGAGAACAGCCGGGACCAACCTGGAGCGAAGGGGCGGACCTCCTCTATGGATCATTGCTTTCAGGTTGGTCTTCGGCCAGCATCCTCTTCAGCGCGGCGCGCTGTTTGAAGTACTTCACCAGGCCGAGGATGACCATGACGATCCCGATGCCGACGGAAATGAAGCTCAGTTGGCCAGCTAGTTCCATGTCGGGACCCTTTCGGCGGAGGCGGCGAAACAAATCCTAAGCAATAACTGTGTCGCCAGCTATGTCTGGCGGGTCACAACCTCCGAAAACCCCGGTCCCGACGGCCTCTCCAACTGGTCCATGGTGCATTCCCGGGCAGGTTTGTCAGGGCGCCACCGATGGAACCGGGTTGCGTGGCGAAACCGGTCGTTCTGCAACTGGTCGTAGCTGACCTCCACCACCACCCCGGGCTGCACGGGCGTCCATTGCATGCTCTTCTCGGTCGACCACCGGCTGACCGCGCCCGGCGCCCTCGCCTCCTCATCGAAGGAGTCGGGGGTACGGAGGCTCTCGAAGAGCTCGAGGATCTGCACCCGGTCGGCATTGGAGAAACCCGAGCAGTGGCCTATGAAGTGAAGGGCGCCGTCGGAGTTGTAAAGACCGAGGAGGAGCGAACCGATCTTGTCCCCGTCCTTGTGGACCCGGTAGCCACCCACCACGCAGTCCACGTGGCGCCGGTGCTTGATCTTGATCATCCTCCTCTTGCCGCTCACGTACTCCTCCTCCAGCCGTTTGGCCACCACTCCGTCGCACCCGGCCGCTTCATAGTCGTCGAACCAACGACGGGCCACCGATTGGTCGGTGGTGGTCGGGGTGAGGTTCCAAGGTGTCCTCAGATTGGCGGCAAGGTCTTCCAATCGGCGCCGCCGCGCAGAGAACGGCCGGTTCCGAAGATCCTCTCCCCGAACAGCCAGGAGATCGAAGGCGACCAGTTGGGCGGGGACCTCCTCCGACAGGCGGGTGATACGGCTCCGGGCCGGGTGGATGCGCATCTGCAGGGCGTCGAAGTGGGTTGCGTCGCCGTACACCACCACCACTTCTCCGTCCACCACCGTGCCCCCCGGGAGTTGGTCCAGCGCCGGCTCGAGCTCGGGGAAGTAGCGCAGCAGCGGCTTTTGGTTCCGAGAGTAGAGACGGGGATCAGGACCGCTCCACGCCAGGACCCGGAAGCCGTCCCACTTGGGCTCGTATGCGAACGATCCCCTGGGCCAACGCTCCGAGACGCGGGCTTCCATGGTGGCGACCGGAGGAGAGAAGGGCCATTCGCTCATCGGCCCGAGATTAGATGCCCGCCTCGCTGTTCGGAGCTTGTGGTGATCGGCAAGGTCAGGAGAGGAGTGAGACGGCGCTCCAGATCACCATCAGCGTTCCGGCCAGGATCAGAAAGGCAGCCCGTCGAGGCCGGAAAGCCCCTCTCTGGCCGGGAGGGGGTCTTCCCTGGAAGTGACGGAGGACGGCCCAGGAGTTGCCCGCCACCAGGGCCAGCCCGATGGCTAGGATCATTTGTGCAACCAGGGTATCCAGACCGAGTATTTCAGCCATGACCTCTCTCCGACCATTGGATGTGTCAACCATCATGGTATGCCCACCCGGGGCAAGGTGAGATGGCGCGCCCGGTCCAGGTACTCAGGGTGTTCACCGACGGGGAGCAGGGGGGCAACCATCTAGGGGTGGTGGCGGACACCGTAAGCATCGACGACCAGCGGATGCAGGACATCGCGGCGGACCTGGGCTTCAGCGAGACGATTTTCATAGACTGGCAGACGGGAGGGGTCCCCCACATCCGTATCTTCACCCCTGTCGCGGAACTGCCTTTCGCCGGGCATCCCCTGGTGGGAGCGGCCTGGTTGCTGCTCAAGGCCGGTCCGGGGGGAGTGGACCGTGTCACCTGCGGGGTGGGGGAGGTGAGACTCGGCGCCGACGGAGACCGTGTCTGGATCGAGCCGCCTTTCGCCCAGCCGGTGCGAACCCAGGAAGTTCCCCCGACCCTGGGGTGGTGCTCCCCGACTCGGGCCTGGGAGGTGGACATGCCTCTTCCCTATTCGGTGTGGCAGATGGACGATCCCGAACAGGTTGGAAACCTTCAATCCCCACCGCCCGAACTGGGGATGACGCTGGTGTGGGCTTGGATGTCGCCGCCCCACAGGGTTAAGGCGCGTTTCTTCGCTCCCGGCCTGGGGGTGACAGAAGACCCGGCCACCGGCAGTGCGGCGGTGGCCCTTGCCGCGGTGCTGCGCTCCGAGGACATGCCTTCCGGCCGCGTCCGCATCTCTCAGGGACGGGAGATGGGATGGCCCTCGGTGATCGATCTGATGTGGGAACCGGACAGGTGTCGTGTGGGAGGAAAGGTCACCAGAGACGAAGTCCGGGAGTTGGAGTGGTGAAGTCCGCCCGAGAATTACCACCCGTCATGTTCCTCCCCGAGGGACGTAAACTTCTCGCCCGTGGCTAGCGGCGGATCACGACTGGCGGTGCTTGCCGCCCTGGTGGCGAACAGCACCATAGCGGTGGCGAAGTTTTTTACTTTTCTGATCACCGGCTCGGCTGCCATGCTGGCCGAATGCATCCATTCGGTGGCGGATTCCTCCAATCAAGGCTTGCTTCTCTATGGAGGCAGGGCGGCTCGCCAACCGGCCGATGTCAGCCATCCTTTCGGGAGGGGCAAGGAGGTCTACTTCTGGAGCTTCCTGGTGGCCGTGATGCTGTTCTTCGGAGGGGGTGTCTGGGCCTTTCTGCACGGATGGGAGGCAATCGGCCATGCCGAGCCGCTCGGCGATTTGACCCCCAGTTTCATCGTGTTGGGCTTGGCGCTGGCGCTGGAGTCGATCAGCTTCGGGGTGGCCCTTCGGGAATTCAATCGCCATCGGGGAACCAAGACAGTGTGGCGGGCAATACGGGAATCCAAGGACTCCTCCCTGATCGTGATCCTCCTGGAGGACACGGCGGCCATGCTGGGCCTGATTTTTGCCCTGGCGGGGACCGCGATGGCCTCGATAACCGGGGACTCCCGGTGGGACGGCGCGGCGTCGCTTCTGATCGGGGTCATGCTGGCGGTGGTGGCGGTGCTGCTGGCCGCCGAGATCAAGGCGTTGTTGATCGGCGAGGCGGCCGGCCGGCAGGAGCGTGCATTGATCCGGGCTGTGCTGGTGGGAATGGACGAGGTGACGGGGGTGGGGCGCCTCCTCACCATGCATCTGGGGCCTGACGATCTGTTGGTGAACGTGGAGGTCGACTTCGTCGAGTCGCTGGGGACTCCGGAGATCGCCGAGGCGATCACCAAGGCCGAGCGAGCCATCAGGGAGAAGATCCCCGTGGCGGGGAACATCTTCGTGGAGCCCTATGACCGGGACTCCGTCTGAGGCTTCAGCTCCGGCTTCCTCGGCCAATCTGGGGCCGGGGTTCGACTGCTTGGCGCTGGCGCTGGAGATCCGGTGCAGGGTCCGGGCGTGGCGGAGCGAACGGTGGAAGGTACGGCATGTCGGTCGCCACCGGCCGCCGCCGGAATCGGCGGACGCGGTGCTGGCCGGGGCTCGGGCAGCGGTGGGTTCTGAGCATCCGCTCCGCCTGGAGGTGGACAATCACGTCCCGATCGGCAGCGGTCTCGGTTCCTCGGCGGCCGCCTACACCGCCGGAGCGGCGGTTGCTCTCCGGAGTGTGGGTCGGCCGGTCGATGCACACGGGATATTCAGGTTGGTGACCGCCCTCGAAGGCCACCCGGACAACGCCGCCGCGGCTGTCTTCGGTGGACTGGCGCTAGTGGACCCGGAGGGACGCGTGCGAAAGCTGACTATGAGCGACGCCTATGGGTTGGTGGTGCTGGTTCCCGCCTTCCGCCTGTTCACCAGTGAATCCCGAAGCGTGGTTCCGGAGCGGTTTGAACTGCCGGCGGTGGTCAACAGCCTGTCGAGGATGGCCGCCCTGGTGGCCGGGCTTACCTCGGGGGAAGAAGGGGTACTCCAATCCGCCTTGGGAGACGAGATTCACGAAACCAGCCGTACCCGCCTGCGGCCCTCGGTGGGGGAGTTGATCGGAGAGGCGTTGGATGCGGGGGCTGTCTACGCCGCCTGGTCGGGCAGCGGCCCTTCCGTCTTGGTCTTCACCAGGTCGTCGGAGACCGGTCAGGTGGTGGAGATTCTCTCTTCCTCTTTGGGCGAACAGGTGGAGATAGTCTGCCCTTCATTAGCCTCCCAGGGCATCGTCTGATGGAAACAGCCTCATCGAGCGAATCCCGGTATTTCTGGGGCAGGTTCGGATAAAAAACCTTCGGCTGGTTTCCGGTCGCCCGCCAAGGGCCGCTATTCTTTGAAGTGTCTTGTCGGCAGGGGTGGGTCGGCAAAATTGTCCCGATCGGTCAACGAGGAAGCCAGCTATGGGCTCGCTAGTCAAGAAGCGTCGCAGAAAAATGTCGCGGCACAAGTATCGCAAGCGGCGCAAGGCGAATCGCCATAAGAACAAGAAGTAGTCGCTGCGACCGCAGGGACGACGTTTCGACGGTGCATTACTTTGCGCGTGAACGGGTGAGGCGGGTCCGATAGTGCCTGACCCTCTTGACTTTCTGGACACTGCCGGGTTGCTCACCGACTCCGAGCGCCTGGTCGGCAAGACCGTACGGGAGTTCGTCACCAAGAGTGTGCTTCCCGAGGTCGGGATGTGGTGGGAAGCGGGGGAGTTCCCAGCCCATCTGATTCCCGAGATGGCCCGGATGGGTATGTTCGGGATGAACCTGGAGGGC
>JAPPKR010000078.1 GCA_028819835.1 bacterium
GGTTGGAGTTGCGCCGCGACTCGGGCGGCGCCGGGAAGTGGCGGGGAGGGTTGGGAGTCTGCCGGGAGGTGACGTGGGTCGCGGTGGGGGAACTCCTCTCGATGAAGAAGAAGACCAAGACCAAGCCATGGGCGCTCCGGGGCGGTCTTGAGCCGGAGACCACCAACACCATGATCGTGTGGCCGGACACCGACCGGGCGCACCGGGCGCGCATGGAGAGGTTCACCATGCAACCCGGGGAGGGGTTCAGAAACTTCTCCGCAGGCGGTGGAGGATGGGGAGACCCTCTCGACCGCCCGGTCGACTTGGTTCGCGAGGACGTGCTCGACGAATACGTCTCCGTGGAGAAGGCCGAGACGGTTTATGGGGTCAGGGTGGAGCCGGACGGCACCGCAACTCCCACCGCCGCGCGTCTGGAGCGGCAGGCGGACTGATTGCTCGGGAGCACGAGGTGAAGGAAGCCCCCACGCTGGACGGCGCCACCGTGGAGGTGATCCGTCATTATCTGAACTCCACAGCCGAGCAGATGCGCCGGACCCTGGTGAGGACCGCCTTCAATCCGGTGATCTACGAAGTGCTGGACTTCGGGATCTCGATGTACGACCGTGAACGCCGGTTGATCTCGGAGTCCTCGGGCCTACTCTCCTTCCTGGGCGCCAACGACTACGCGATTCACAAGGGTGTGGAGAAGGTAGGGACCGAGAACCTCAATCCCGGTGATGTGGTGATGCTCAACTACCCCTACTGGAGCGGCGCCCACGTCTCCGACGCCATGCTGTTCGCTCCGGTCTTCTTCGAGGGAAGTGATCTGCCCGATGCCTATCTGGCTGTGCGCGCCCACTGGATGGATCTCGGTGCCAAAGATCCCGGCTACGTGCTGGACTCGACCTCCATGCACCAGGAGGGCCTCATCATGCCCGGCGTCAAGGTCATCAACCGCGGCGTGGTGGACCGCCAAATGATCGACATCCTGCGATACAACTCCCGCATGCCCGACACCATCATCGGAGACTTCAATGCCCAGGTCGCAGCGCTGCGGGTGGGGGAGCGCCGCCTCCACCAGATCTGGGAGAAGTTCGGCCTGGCCACCGTGGACGCGGCGATCAATCTAATCATCAACCACGGTGCGGAGACTGCGATCGAGGCAGTGCGGGCGATGCCCGACGGGCGGTGGTCGGCGGTCGACTGGCTGGACGACGATGGCATCTCCCATGACCTGATCAAGATGGCGGTCACGGTGACCATCGAGGGGACCCGGTTCACCGTGGACTACGGGGACTCCGCAGGAGCGGTCCCGGGGCCGGTGAACATGCCGTTCGGGAGGACTCTGAGCATGGCCAAGGCGGTGTTCAAGTCTCTCACCACTCCCGACACTCCCGCCAACCACGGCCACTACCAACCGCTCGAGGTGATCTGTCCGCCGGGCAATCTGTTCCACGCCGTCTATCCCGCCGCCACTTTCACGCTCTGGACCGGCATGGCGGCCTTCGAACTGGCCCACAAGGCGCTGGCCAAGGGGATGGAGCACATAGCCGCCTCATCGGGCGCGGACGAGCCGGGTTTCATGGCGGTGGGAACCCATCCCGAGACCGGGGAGTTGTATGCGGTCAGCAACAACGAGGGGATCGGCTGGGGCGCCACCCCCGATCACGACGGCGCCAACGCCATACAGCATCCCGCCATGACCGCGGTCCGGAATACTTCGATGGAAGTGCTGGAGCACCGCTCGCCGATCTTTCACGAGCGACTGGAGTTGCGCCGGGACTCCGGCGGGGCCGGCCGGTGGCGGGGAGGCGTGGGGATCCGTCGGGAGGTGAGGTTCCTGGCCACCGGGGAGATGCTGTCGATGAAGAAGAAGACCAAGACCCGCCCGTGGGCGCTCCGGGGCGGGCATGAGCCGGAGACCAACGCCATGGTGGTCTGGCCGGACACCGACCGGGCGCACCGGGCGCGGATGGAGCGTTTCACCATGGACCCCGGAGACCGGTTTCGCAACCTGTCCGCCGGCGGGGGAGGGTGGGGTGATCCTCTCGACCGTCCAATCGAGTTGGTGAGCGAAGACGTCCTGGACGGGTATGTTTCGGTCGACCAGGCCGAAAGGGTGTACGGAGTGAGGATGGCGCCGGACGGAGGAGCCGAGCCCGCCCGGGCGCGCCTGGACCGCTCAGGCCAAACCCGCCGGTGAGGGCCGCTCGCGTGGGTGAAAGTCGGCGCCGGGCGGAAAGAAAGAGGCGGCGAAGGGTTGTATTCTGTCCCACCCCCGACTCATACTGGTCGCTGTCACGAAAAACACCTCCCGGCCCGTTCCGACGTCACCGCGGCCGCGACATTCCGACCGAGGTCATAATCACGTCGAAGAGCGACCACCGGCCGCTCAGGCCGAGCGCGCTCCTCGACCCCTGGTGGTGGTGGCGGGGGGTGGGCCCATCGGGCGAGGAGAATCCAGGCGGTTTTCGCGGGATAGGGTGGGTTTTCGCAGAGTCGGGAATCGACGGCGCTCATGCTGTGTCGACGGCTCCTTTCCCGGGGCCTGAGCCCCCCCAGAGGATGAGGTGAGGACCGGACCCGCCCTGGACGGCGCCACGGTGGAGGTGATCCGCCACTACCTGAACTCCACCGCCGAGCAGATGCGCCGCACCCTGGTGAGGACCGCCTTCAACCCGGTGATCTACGAGGTGCTGGACTTCGGGATCTCCATGTACGACCGTGAACGTCGGCTGATCTCGGAATCGTCGGGGATCCTCTTCTTCCTGGGGGCCAACGACTACGCGATTCACAAGGGGGTGGAGAAGGTGGGGGTCGAGAACCTCCACCCAGGCGACGTGGTGATACTCAACTACCCCTACTGGAGCGGCGCCCATGCGGCCGACGCCATGATGTTCGCGCCGGTCTTCTCAGAAGGGAGCGATCTCCCCGACGCCTACCTGGCGGTGCGGGCGCACTGGATGGATCTGGGCGCCAAGGACCCCGGCTACGTGCTGGACTCCACGTCGATGCACCAGGAGGGCCTGATCCTGCCCGCGGTCAAGCTGGTCCGCAGGGGTGAGGTGGACTCCCAGATGATGGACATCCTGCGGTACAACTCCCGGCTGCCGGTGAACATCACCGGAGACTTCCACGCCCAGATAGCCGCACTGCGGGTGGGAGAGCGCCGCCTCCACCAGATCTGGGACAAGTTCGGCCTGGCCAAAGTCGACCGGGCGATCAACCAGATCATCTCCCACGGCGCGGAGACCGCTTCAGAGGCGGTGCGGGCCATGCCGGACGGGGAGTGGTCGGCCTTCGACTGGCTGGACGACGACGGCATCTCCCACGACCTGATCAGGATGGCGGTGACCGTCACCATCGACGACGAGAAGTTCACCGTGGACTTCGGTGACTCCGACGGGGCGGTGCCGGGTCCGGTGAACATGCCGTTCGGGTGCACCCTGAGCCTGGCGAAGAACGTGTTCAAATCCCTCACCACCCCCGACACGCCCGCCAACCACGGCCACTACCAGCCGCTCGAGGTGGTCTGTCCTCCCGGGAACCTCTTCCATGCGGTGTATCCGTCTGCCACCTACACCCTGTGGACCGGGATGGCGGGGTTCGAGTTGATCAACAAGGCGCTGGCGCAGGGAATGGACGGGATCCATGCCAGTTCCGGTTCCGACCTGCCGGGGTTCATGGCGGTGGGCATGCACCCGCACACAGGCGAGATGTACCTGGTGAGCAACAACGAGGGGCTCGGGTGGGGCGCCACCCCCAGCCACGATGGGGCCAACGCCCTCCAACACCCCTCCACCACCTCGGTCCGCAACACCTCCATCGAGGTCTTGGAGCACCAGTCGCCTCTCTTCCACGAGCGCCTCGAGTTGCGACGGGACTCGGGCGGGGCGGGACGCTGGAGAGGAGGGCTTGGGGTCTCCCGTCAGGTAAAATTCCTGGCGCCGGGGGAAGTGCTATCCATGAAGAAGAAGACCAAGACCAAGCCGTGGGGGCTGCGGGGCGGGCATGAGCCGGAGACCAACGCCATGATCGTCTGGCCCGACACCGACCGGGCGCGCCGGGCGCGGATGGAGCGTTTCTCCATGAACGCCGGAGAGTCCTTTCACAACCTCTCGGCCGGCGGGGGCGGCTGGGGAGACCCGCTGGACCGGCCCATCGAGTCGGTGCGCGACGACGTGCTGGACGAATACGTCTCGGCCGAACAGGCCGACCGGGTATTCGGGGTGAGGGTGGAGGCGGACGGGACCCCGACTCCCACCATGGCGCGTCTCGACCGGCCGGCGCCCTGACGTTGGATATGCGATGACTGCCGACTCCATCCTCATCAGCGGTGCCCGGGAGCACAACCTAAAGGACCTCACCGTCGAACTCCCCCGCAACGCCCTGATCGTCCTCACCGGGCTGTCGGGCTCCGGCAAGTCCAGCCTGGCCTTCGACACCATCTACGCCGAGGGACAGCGGCGCTATGTGGAGTCCCTCTCGGCGTACGCCCGCCAGTTCCTGGGGCAGATGGACAAGCCGGACGTGGACTTCATCGAGGGGCTGTCGCCGGCCATCTCCATCGACCAGAAGACCGCCAGCCGCAACCCCCGGTCGACGGTGGGGACCGTGACCGAGGTCCACGACTACCTGCGGCTCCTGTATGCCCGGATCGGGATCCCCCATTGCCCCAACGACGGCGAGGTGGTGAAGCGCCAGACCCCCCAGCAGATCGTGGACCGCATCCTGGAGTTGGACGACGGTTCGCGGTTCATGGTGCTGGCGCCGGTGGTGGAGGGGCGCAAGGGCGAGTACCAGGCGCTCTTCAAGGACCTGGTGCGCCAGGGCTACAGCCGGGCGCGGGTCGACGGCGAGGTGCTCCCCCTGGATGAGGACATCCGCCTCGACCGCTACTACCAGCACACCATCGAGGTGGTGGTCGACCGGCTGGTGCGCCGGGAGGGGATGGAGGAGCGGCTCACCCAGTCGATAGAGACTGCCCTGGGGCTGGCGGAGGGAAAGGCCATGGTGGATGTGATCGACGGTCCCACCCTGACCTTCAGCCAGCACCTGGCCTGCGACCTCTGCGGGCTGTCCTTTTCCGAACTCGCCCCCCGCAACTTCTCCTTCAACAGCCCCTACGGGGCCTGTCCGACCTGCGCGGGAATCGGCGCCCGCTACCAGGTGGCCGAGGACCTGGTGGTTCCCAACGACCGGCTGAGCGTCTCCCAGGGGGCGATCGCCCCCTGGACCTACCAGTACAGCGGTTACTACACCCGCCTTCTGGATGCCCTGTCCGAGGACGTGGGGTTCAGCCTGGAGACCCCTTGGCGGGAGTTGCCCGAGGCGGTGCGGACCGAGGTACTCCACGGGAACTTCCGCCGGAAGCTCCGGGTGAGCTACCGCAACCGCCGGGGGCGCCGCCGGGTCTGGACCACCCGTTACGAGGGGGTGATCCCCCACCTGGAGCGGCGGCACCGGGACACCGGTTCCGACTCCGCACGGGACTCCTACCGCCAGTACATGCGACAGGTCCCTTGCGACGAGTGCGGAGGCGCCCGGCTGGGGGAGATCTCCCGGGCCGTGACGGTGGGGGGACAGAACATCCACTATCTCTCCCAACTCTCCCTGGGAGGGGTGCTGGACTTCATCGAGCGCATAGAGCTGACCGACCGGGAGGCCACCATCGCCGAGCGGGTGCTCAAGGAGATCCGCTCCCGGATCTCCTTCCTTCTCGACGTGGGACTGGGATACCTCACCCTGGGCAGGTCGGCGGCCACCCTGGCCGGGGGAGAGGCCCAGCGCATTCGCCTGGCCACCCAGATCGGCTCGGGGCTGGTTGGGGTGCTGTACATTCTCGACGAGCCGTCCATCGGCCTCCACCAGCGCGACAACCGTCGGCTGATCGAGACCCTGACCCGGCTCCGCGACCTGGGGAACACCCTGGTGGTGGTGGAGCACGACGAGGAGACGATCCGCTCCGCCGACCATGTGGTGGACATCGGCCCGGGGGCGGGGGAGCACGGGGGGAGGATCGTGGCGCAGGGTCCGGTGGAGGCGATCTGTGAGGAGCGGTCCTCCATCACCGGCGACTACCTCTCGGGCCGCCGGCTGATCCCGGTCCCGCCGGTCCGCCGGGAGGGAAACGGGAAGGACATCCGGGTAGTGGGCGCCGCCGAGCACAACCTGGACCGGATCGACGTGGAGTTCCCGCTGGGGAAGCTGATCTGCGTCACCGGCGTGTCGGGGAGCGGCAAGTCCACGCTGGTGGAGGAGATCCTCTACAAGGCGCTGCTCCGCACCATCTACCGCTCCCGGGTCCTCCCCGGCCGGCACCGCGACATCGAGGGGATCGAGCACATCGACAAGGTGATCAACATCGACCAGTCTCCGATCGGGCGCACGCCCCGGTCCAACCCGGCCACCTACACCAAGGTCTTCGACCACATCCGCTCCCTCTACACCAAGGTCCCCGAGTCCCAGGCGCGCGGGTACAAGCCGGGGCGGTTCTCGTTCAACGTGGCGGGGGGGCGCTGCGAGGAGTGCCGGGGCGACGGGACCATCAAGATCGAGATGCACTTCCTCCCCGACGTGTACGTCCCCTGCGAGCAGTGCCGGGGACGGAGGTACAACCGGGAGACCCTGCAGATCCTCTGGAAGGGACGGAGCGTCGCCGACGTGCTGGAGATGTCGGTCGCCCAGGCGCTGGAGCTGTTCATCCACCACCCTCCCATCGCCCTCACCCTCCAGACCCTGAGCGACGTGGGACTGGGGTACATCCGCCTGGGGCAGGCCGCCACCACCCTCTCGGGAGGCGAGGCGCAGCGGGTGAAGCTGGCTTCGGAGCTTCGCAAGCGGTCCACCGGGCGGACCATGTACATCCTGGACGAGCCCACCACCGGACTGCACTTTGAAGACGTCCGCCGTCTCCTGGGGGTCCTGCACCGCCTGGTCGACGGGGGCAACACCGTGGTGGTGATAGAGCACAACCTGGATGTCGTGAAATCAGCCGACCACCTGATCGACCTCGGTCCGGAAGGGGGGAGCGAGGGAGGGCGGGTGGTGGCGATCGGCACCCCCGAGGAGGTTGCCGCCAATCCGGCCAGCTACACCGGCCACTACCTGGACGGGATACTGGCCCCATCCGGCGCCCTGGTCGGCTAGCCCGGGCGACGGGAATCATCGGCTCCGTTAGGGCAGCCCTGGTCTGCGGGGTGTGGCCACGGCTGGCCGCCAGGGACCCTGGGCAGAACCACTCGCTACAGTGGGGCAGAGACGCGGTCCCTTTGCTCGTGGCATTGGCGACCCGTTTTGTGGTTCCGAGTTTGTAGATTGCTGTGTTCAGGGCTTTTACCTTGCGATGGAGAACCATTCGTGGTGTGGCCGGTGTGCTGGGAGTCTTAGTGATCGCCGGCGGAGCAGCGGGGTTCGGAGGAGTCGGTCCGGTTTCCGGGGAGGTCCAGGCGTTGGCGTCTTCGCCCGGTGGGGAGGGGATCCTGGGGGCACCGGAGGGTTATTCGGACATAGCGGACGCGGGCGTGCACCGCTCGGATGTGGAGGCGCTCCAGGAGAGGGGCGTTTTTGAGGGAACCGACTGCGGCCCGGGAGAGTTCTGCCCGACGGACCCTGTCCAGCGTTGGGCGATGGCTGTGTGGCTGGTGCGGGCCGTGGACGGCGCCGAACCCGATCCGGCCGGGTCCTCGAGGTTCTCGGACGTGGATGCGGGGGAGTGGTGGTTGCCTTACGTGGAGCGTCTGGCCGATCTGGAGATAACCGTGGGCTGTGAGCTCGAGCCGGCCCGTTACTGTCCGAGCGATCCGGTCACCCGCGAACAGATGGCCTCCTTCCTGGACAGAGCCTTCCAGTTGGAGCCCGCGCCGACGGCCTCCGTTCTGATTAGAGCTATCCAGTCGGAGCCGACCCCGGGGAACGGGTTCGTCGATGTGTTGGAGGGGAATCCCCACCAGGCTGCCATCAACGCCCTGGCGGCGTCGAGGATCACCGCCGGTTGTGCCACGGAACCGGCCCGGTATTGCCCTGGCAGCCCGACGACGCGGGCACAGATGGCCACCTTCCTGGCCCGGGCTCTCGGGATCGCCGACATCCCGCAGCCGATGACGCCCGGGCCGATCGAACTGCGGGCGCTGGGCGAGACCGTACAACTGGTCGCCGAGTTGCGCGATCAGAGCGGCGACGTGAGCGCGGGCGTGAGGTTCTCATGGAAGTCCAGCAACGACGCGGTGGCCACCGTGAACTCGACCGGACTGGTGACCGCGGTGGGCACCGGCGCCGCCACGGTCACCGCCTCTGCCGGGTCCGTGTCGGGCATGGCGACGGTGGCGGTAGCACAGGCCATCGCGGATGTAGCGGTGGAGCCCGTGGTGCTGAGCCCCGCCCATGCGGGCACGCAGGGCTCTGACACGATCGTGGTCACAGCGCTGGACGGTGGAGGGTCGCCGGTCGTCAATGCAAGTTACCGGTGGTCGACCGACCGGCAGTCGGGCTGGGTTTACCCTCGGGAGGGCACGACGAACACCCTGGGGCGGTTCCATGCGACCTGGGTGGCAGGCTGGCCGGGGGAGGGCGCCCTGTCGGTCACCGTCGAGAACGAGCACTCGCGGGTGACGGAGGAGTTGACCACGCGGTCCACGAGCCATGGCAGACCTCCGGCGGCGCATGCCTACATGTGGATCGACAACCGGGGTACCACTGAGGGTTACTCGATCGACATGACCCCGCTCGCCGACCCGGCGGGTACCTACTGTGCGGCGATCCAGTGGGACGGCGGTTACACGGGCCTGCAGAGCGGCGGCAGCCCCTTCGGCCGCCAGCTTCAGTTCTCGGTTTGGAACGCCCCCGCGTATGGCGACGCCGAGCTCATAGACAACGCAAGCGACGTGCTTTGCACCCCCTTCGGAGGAGAAGGAACCGGAATCAACTGCGAGATGCCCTATCCGTGGAAGGTGGGGTCGACCTATCGCTTCGAAATCACCGAGGAGGAGATGAGCGGGGGCAGCGCGATAAGCCTCCACGTGACCGACCTCGCATCGGAGCACAGGCGTTTCGTAGGGTCCATACGCTTCGCCAGGCGTGCGAACCTGACTCACTTCGGGATGTTCGTCGAGGACTTCGCGGTAAAGGCGCCGCACTGTCTCGCCCGAGAGGTCCGCAGCGCGGCGATCCGCCGTCCGCGGGCGTGGATCAGCGGCTCGTGGGTGACGCTCCCCGAGATGTTGCAGGGCTCCCTGGGCATAAGGGCCGATGACCCGTGGAATCCCGGAACGCCGGGCTGCGCCAATGTCGCCGTGCGCCAACATGAGGCGGGGCTCGAAGTGGTGATCGGCGGCGACGCGGCCAGAGACCCCGACGGGACGCGCTTTTTCACCATCCCCTCGGACTGACGGGCCATGCCGGTCTGCTCGGAACGGGCGTGGGTATGATTCGGACGATGCGGACCCGCTGGGCCCACGTGGAAAGGCGTCCTTCGATGGGTGGTTGTCTCAAGAGACAGGGACAAGTCGTGACCACCTCAGCTGGAAGATAGCGGTTGGACCGTCCCCCCTCCGTCGAGATCCCCGATGCCCCCGGCGCCTATCTCTTCCGGGACGGTCACGGACGGGTGATCTATGTAGGGAAGGCCAAGTCGCTCCGCAAACGAGTGGTCTCCTACTTCGGGCGGGAGTTGCACGCTCGCACCTCGGCGATGGTGGAGTCGGCCGCCGACGTGGACTGGATCGTGGCCTCCTCGGAAGTGGAGGCGATCATGCTGGAGTACTCCCTGATCAAACAGCACCGGCCCCGCTTCAACATCCGGCTGCGGGACGACAAGAGCTACCCCTACTTGGCCATAACCCGTTCCGATGAGTGGCCCAGGGCCCATGTCATGAGGGGGCGAAGGCGCAAGGGGACCGCCTACTTCGGGCCGTACGCCCACACCTACGCCATCCGCAAGACCCTCGACCTGGTGCTGCGCACCTTCCCGGTGCGCACCTGCTCGGACTCGCTGTTCCGCCGCCAGCAACTCCAGGGCCGGCCGTGCCTCCTCTTCCATATAGAAAAGTGCTCCGGACCGTGCGTGGGCGAGGTCACCGACGAGGACTACCGCAAGGCCGTGGAAGGACTTTCCTCGTTCCTGCAGGGCGACATAGACCGGGTGGTGGAGGAGATCACCGACCGGATGCGACAGTCGTCGGAGGCCCTGGAGTACGAGGCCGCCGCCCGGCACCGGGACCGGCTGGCTGACCTGGAGAAGGCCCTGGCCCGCCAGGAGATGGTCACCGACCGCCGGGAGGACTTCGACCTGATAGCCGAGCACGGCGACGAGTTGGAGACGGCCATCTGGGTGCTGTTCGTGCGAAGGGGGAGGGTGGTGGGCCGGCTGGGATCGGTGGTGGACCGGGTTGAGGAGTTGAACCGCCGGGAACTGGCGGGCTCCATTCTCCGGGAACTGTACGGTGACCGTTCCCCGCCTCCGCTGGTGCTGGTCCCCGACATGCCGCCCGATCACGAGACCTTCCGGGCATGGCTCTGCGAGCGGAGGGGAGGGCCGGTCGAGTTGCGGGTCCCCAAACGGGGAGGCAAGCGCCGTCTCATGGAGACCGCCGGCACCAACGCCCGGGAGATGTTCGGCCGTCACCGGCTGCGGCGCCAGGCCGACCACAACGCCCGGGCGCGGGCGCTCCGCAGTCTCCAGGAGGTGCTGGGCCTGCCCGAGCCGCCGCTCCGGATCGAGGCGTTCGATGTCTCCACCCTGATGGGCACCCACACCGTGGCGTCCATGGTGGTGGTGGAGGACGGCCTGGCCCGCAAGTCCGAGTACCGGCGTTTCAAGATCCGCAAAGTCAGGGGCCAGGATGACTTCGCCGCCATGGAGGAGGCCATCCGGAGGAGGTTCACCGCCTACCTGGCCACCCGCGACCTCCCCGCCTCCCAGCAGGCCCGGTTTCGGTACCCGCCCTCTCTGGTGGTGATCGACGGCGGCGCCGGGCAGTTGGGACGCGCGGTCCGGGTGCTGGACGAGTTGGGACTGGACATCCCCGTGGTGGGGCTGGCCAAGCGGATGGAGGAGGTCTACTTCCCGGACGCCGCCGAATCGCTCCGCATCGCCCGCACCGCCGAGGCGCTCTACCTCCTCCAGCGCATCCGGGACGAGGCCCACCGGTTCGCGGTCGAGTACCACCGTAAACTCCGCTCCAAGGGGATGGTGGACTCTCTACTGGACGAGGCGCCCGGGATCGGCCCGGTCCGAAAGCGGGCCCTGCTGCGCAGGTTCGGTTCGCTCCGGAAGCTCCGGGAAGCGGAGGTGGAAGACCTGGCCGAGGTCGTGCCCAGCGGGGTGGCCGACGACCTGTACCTGATCCTGCGGGGGGAGTAGGGCCGGTGGACCAGCGGACGCCGCATCTGTCCGAGCAGAAGCCGGAGATACTGCTGCTGACCGGCATGTCGGGCGCCGGGCGCGGGTCGATGGCCCGGGTCCTGGAGGACCTCTCGTACCGGGTGATCGACAACCTCCCTCCGGCCATGATCCTGGAGGTCGCCTCGACCGACCAGCGCTTCCGCCAGACCGCACCCCTGGCGCTGGTGATTCGGTCATGGGACCCTTCGGTCAGTCCGGAGGAGGCGATCGGACGGGCCGTGGAGGGACTGAAGGAGTCCGGCATAAACGCGGCAGTGGTGTTCCTGGACGCCGACGACCAGGTTTTGATTCGCCGCTACGAGGAGACCCGGCGTCCCCACCCCCAGGGCGGGGAGACCCTCCCGGCGGCCATTTCCTCCGAGCGCGCCCTGCTGTCGGGACTGAGGTCGGCTTCGGACCTGATCATCGACACCTCCGATTTCAATATCCATCAGTTGCGGGAGCGGGTGGTCGCGCGGTTCGGCGGGGAGGGAAAGGCCCGGCCCATGCACATCTCCATGGTGTCCTTCGGGTTCAAGAACGGGCTTCCCCGCGACGCCGACGCGGTCTTCGACGTCCGGTTCCTTCCCAATCCGCACTGGGACCCGGAGCTGAGGCCCAGGACCGGGACCGACCCGGAGGTGGCCGCGTTCGTCCTGGAAAACCCCGACACCCAGGGCTTTTTGGACAGGGTGTTGGAGTTGCTCCTGTTCCTGGCGCCCCGCTACCGCGCCGAGGGCAAGGCCTATCTCACCATCGCAGTGGGATGCACAGGTGGCCGGCACCGCTCGGTGGCGGTGGCCGCGGAACTCTCCCGCCGACTGGCCGACCGCGGGGTGGAGATCTCCGTCTTCCACCGTGACGCGGGATCGGGCTGAACCTTCCTTGGGTTCGGATGATTGTCGGGCGCAATAGGATACGAGTGCCTCCGCGAGGAAGTCGTTCGGAGGCATCTTCCTTCCAGGGTTTTATGAGACACAAAGCACCTACAGGACCAGTCGAGAGTTTGGATTCATGGCTGATTACTTGACCCTTGATGACGTCGAGGCCGGTGGACGCCGGGTGCTGGTGCGCTCCGACCTGAACGTGCCGTTGGACGGCGGGGAGGTGACCGACGATTTCCGGATCCAAGCCGCGCTGGTCGCGGTGGAGGATCTCCGGTCGAGGGGCGCGGCGGTGGTGGTCTGCAGCCACCTGGGCCGCCCGAAGGGCCCCGACCCGGGTTACAGCCTGGCCCCGGTGGCCCGGCGCATGGAGGAGTTGGGGGGCTTTCCGGTTCATCACCTGCCGACCCTGTTGGGACCGGAGGTGACCCTGGCGGTCGGTGAGGCGCGACCCGGAGACGTGATCCTTCTGGAGAACACCCGGTTCCATCCCGGGGAGACCTCCGATGACCCGGCGCTGGGGTCCCGGCTGGCGGAGCTTGCCGACCTCTTCTGCCAGGACGCCTTCGGGTCGGTCCACCGGGCCCACGCCTCAACGGTGGGGGTGGCCGCCCGGGTGAAGTCGGTGGCCGGTCCGCTTCTGGCCGGCGAGCTTGAAGCCCTGGGACAGTTGCTCGACGACCCGCCCCGGCCGTTCGTGGTGATCCTGGGCGGCGCCAAGGTCTCCGACAAGCTGGGAGTGTTGTCGGCCCTGGTGAAGACCTGCGACGTGCTGGCCGTGGGAGGCGGGATGGCCTACACGGCGCTCATGGCGGAGGGGTACTCGATCGGGATCAGCCTTACCGAGGAGGAGATGGCGCCGTCGGTGAGAGAACTCCTCGAAGGCCCTCAGGGAGGCAAGGTGCTCCTCCCCGAGGACGTGGTGGCCGCAGGAGGTTTCCGAGCCGACGCCCCCCACCAGGTGACCGGCGTCAGGGACATCGGCGACGGCGAGATGGGCCTGGACATCGGCCCTCGTTCCGCCCGTCGTATCGCCGAGATCTGCGAGGGCGCGGGGAGCATCTTCTGGAACGGGCCGATGGGAGTGTTCGAGTGGGAGGCGTTCCGGTCGGGGACCGATACGGTGGCGCGGGCGGTGGCCTCATCGGACGCCTTCACCGTGGTGGGAGGCGGCGACTCGGCGGCGGCCATCCGGCTGCTGGGACTGGAGGACCGGGTGTCGCACCTCTCCACCGGCGGGGGAGCGAGCCTCCGGCTCCTGGAGGGAAAGCCCCTACCCGGCGTGGAGGTCCTGGAAAAGTGGGTACGTTAGGAGACGACATGGCCCGGAAGAGTTTGATAATCGGCAACTGGAAGATGCACATGACCCATCTGGAGGCGATCGCGGTCGTCCAGAAGCTCTGGTACCGGTTGGATCCCGCCGACTTCGATCGGGCCGACGTGGTGATAGCCCCTCCGTTCACCGGCCTGCGCACCGTCCAGACCCTGATCATGGCCGACCGGATGCCCTTCGGGCTGGGCGCGCAGCATGTCCATTGGGAGACCGACGGCGCCTTCACCGGAGAGGTGTCGGCCGGGATGCTCGCCAAGCTGGACGTCGGCTATGTGATCGTGGGGCATTCGGAGCGGCGCGCCATGTTCGAAGAGACCGACGAGTCGGTCCGAAAGCGGGTGCGGGCGGTGCTCTCTGCCGGGATGACCCCGGTGGTGTGCGTGGGCGAGACCCTCTCAGAGCGGGAGTCGGGAGAGACCGAGATGGTGGTGACCACCCAGTTGCGCGGGGCCCTGCGTCGGCTCACCGCCGAACAGCGAGCCTCCGTGGTGGTGGCCTACGAACCGGTGTGGGCGATCGGCACCGGCCGCCATGCCGTCGCCGACGACGCCGGAGGGGTGTGCGAGTTGCTGCGCAACACGGTGGCGGCCATGGGCGGTCCCGAAGCGGGGGAGGCCGTGAGGATCCTCTACGGCGGTTCGGTCAACCCCGGCAACATCGCCGGCTTCATGGCCAAGACCCACATAGACGGCGCCCTGGTGGGCGGCGCCAGCCTCGATCCCGACACCTTCGCGGCTGTGATCCGTTACTGGATGTGAAGGTTCGGACCGGCTAGCGGCAGGTCCTTTTTCAAGGGGGCTTTACTTTGTTGGGGTTTTAGTAAAGCAATTGGCGCTTTGCTTTACTTGCGAGGCGCTTTTCAGTGGCCCTTGGCAGCTGGTCATAGAGGAGGGTTTCCGGTAGCCTGACTGCTGATGTATCGGATGGTGTTGGTTCGTCACGGGGAGTCGGAGTGGAATCTCTCCAACCTGTTCTCGGGCTGGACCGATGTGGACCTCACCCCCCGGGGCGAGGAGGAGGCCCGGGAGGCTGGGCAGCTCATGAAGGAGGAGGGCCTTGCGTTCGACATAGTCCACACCTCGGTGCTGCTCCGCTCCATCCGCACCGCCGAGTTGGCCCTGGCCGAGATGGGAATGGCCTGGCTCCCGGTGGTCCGCCACTGGCGGTTGAATGAACGGCACTACGGCGCTCTGCAGGGACTCAACAAGAAGCAGACCGCCCGGGAGCACGGCTCAGAGCAGGTGCATCTGTGGCGCCGGAGCTATGACGTCCGGCCCCCTGCATTGGACACGGACGACTCCCGTCACCCCCGGAACGACCCGATGTACGCCGACCTGGCCCCCGACGTGCTGCCTGCCACCGAATGCCTGAAGGACGTGGTGGCCCGCGTCCTTCCCTACTGGCACGACCGGATCGTCCCGCAACTCCGCCGGGGACTCGTCCCGTTGGTGGTGTGCCACGGAAACAGCATCCGCGCCCTTCTGAAGTACCTGGAGGAAATCCCGGACTCCGAGATCTCGGCCTTGAACATCCCAACCGGGATCCCACTTCTCTATGAACTGGACGCCGACCTGAGCCCGGCGGGCTCGAGATACCTGGGCGATCCGGAGGCCGCCGCCGAGGCCGCGGCGCGGGTGGCCGCGCAGGCCGCGATAGAATAGACGTCATGGCTATCTTGCAAGCGGTGGTGATCGGGATCCATGTGCTGTTGTCGCTGGGCTTGATCCTGTTGATCCTCCTGCACTCGGGACGGGGCGGGGGCCTCTCCGAGGCATTCGGCGGCGGCCTCGGCGCCTCCATGGGCGGTTCCACGGTGGCGGAGCGAAACCTGAGCCGCCTCACCGTGATCACGGTCCTCGGCTTCGCCACCACCACTATCGCCCTCATCTGGATCCTGGCCTAGCGCCCCCGACAGTCGCAACACGGTGACGGAGAGCTTCACCGACTGGACGGTCCTTTTCAATCCGGCTGCAGGTCGCGGAAGGGTGTCTCTGGGGGAACTCTCCGACCTGCTGGTCGCCCGCCGGGTGAACGCGCGGGTGGAGTCGGTTTCGTCGCCCGAGCGGATGGCCGAGCGGGTGGTGGAGGTGGTGTCTCGGGAGGGCAGGGTGGCGGTGGCGGGGGGTGACGGCACCCTCAGCCTGACGGTGAACGCCCTGTGTGCCGAGGAGTGGTCGGAGTCGCCCCGGGTGGCGATGCTGCCCAGCGGGACGGCCTGTGACTTCCTTCGCACCTTCGGACTCCCCCGCGACCTGACCGAATCCGTCTCCCGGCTGGTCACGCCCTCGTGGTACGACATCGACGTCGGCTGCCTGGAGGGAGACTGGGGGAGGCGGTTCTTCGTCAACGTGGCCGAGGCGGGAGTCGGCGCGGCGGCGGCCGAGACGGCCGGCAGGCTCCCCGGATGGGTGGGAAGGGCCCGCTACGGACTGGGATTCTTGGCCCGGCTGCCCCGGTTCCCCCGGGCCACGGTGACAGTCCAGGGAGCCCGACGGGCGATCACCGCCGACGCCCTGGCGGTGATAGTGGCCAACGCCCAGTTCTTTGCCTGGAAGTGGAACATCGCGCCCAAGGCGAACCTGGTGGACAACCGCCTGGACCTGCAGGTCTTCACCCCCCGGAAGATTCAACTCCCCCTGGTGGTGCCGAAGATCGTCAAGGGAGTGCACCTGAAGGAGCGCTGGGTGCAGCGGCGGAGTTGGGAGAGCTTCGAGGTGACGACTGATCCCCCCTGGCCGGTGGAAGCAGACGGAGACATGGTCGGCTTCACGCCGATGAGAGTCTCGAGCGTGCCCGCCGCCATCCGGTTCAAGATCTGAGCTATCGCCGCCAACAGGAGGGACGGAGGAGACGTCATTTAGCGGTGTGACGCCGCCACTGGTCGGAGGTTGTGAAACAAACGGCGGTGCGGGGCTTGACTGTCGTCACACCCACATGTCACATTGATATGAACCAAACATCAAGACGGTCCGTCCAGACGTCGTTCGGACCGCGTCGAGGGATCAGATTGCATGATCGGCAAGACCTGTTCCGGGCTGGACGGATTTGTTCGACTCTGGCAAGGTGGCGGTGGGGGAGGGAAGCCCATAGGGGGACCCCTGTTTTCGCGACTTTTCTGCTGGGATCGAAGGGGACCCGCGATGACTTCAGGAGGGGTGGGCGAGGGTGCGGCGGAGGGACACCGAGGCCGCTCCGGCGAGGACTACTCCCATCCCGGCCAGCACTGCGATGTTGTCGGCGACGTCGAGGACGGAGCCTCCCCATTGGAGGTCTCTGAAGCCGAGCATCGCCCATCCCTGGGGGGTGAACTTGGCGACGGTCTGGACCGTCTCGGGCAGGAGTTCCTGGGGGACCATGGCCCCGCCCAGGGCGCCCAGCACCAGTCCGGCCGTCACTCCGATGCCGATGGTGGCGGCCTCGGCCAGCCGGAAGGAGCCGAGCAGCATCCCCGCTCCCGCTCCCGCCAGGGACAGGGCCATCACCAACAGCACCGATCCCCCCAGGTTCGACCAGTCCACGCCGAAGATGGCCAGGCTCAGCACCATGATGTAGGCGCCCTGGAAGAAGGTGATCCCGAACTGTCCGGCCACGTATCCCGAGATCAGCCGGGCGACCGAGGTGGGAGTGGAGACGATCCGGGTGTCGAGGCCCATCTCCCGGTCGGCCACCATGGCGGTGGCGCCGGTCAGGGCGGTGAGGAACATGAACAGGACCAGATTGGAGGCCGCGCCCCCGTCGAAGCGGCCCAGGTCGGGTGGGAACAGGGATTCGCCGACCGACTCGACGGCGACCGTCGTCAGGATCACCTGGTCGGCCAGGGCGCTGGCCAGGGGAAAGCTCTCCTGGAACCCGACTCCCAGGATGTCGACCGCGAACCGCGCCGCCCGGTAGGGAATTAACTCTTCGGTCACTGCCTGCTGCACGGTGGCCTGCAACTGGGGCCCCAACCCGGCGGGAGCCGACACGAAGCCGATCAGCACGGGCTGTCCGACCGCCATCCTCGCCGCCATCTGCGGGGGGAAGACCACTCCCGCCGAGATGTGACCCCTCTCCACGGCGGTCAACATCTCGGCGTCCTCCTGGTAGAAGACCAGTTCCAAGGCCTGGTTGCCGGCCAGGTTCTCGGTGATCTGGTCGGTGATGGCCTGGCTGGTGTCCCCCGATACTCCCAACTGCACCCTCCCGCCCTGGCCGCCGAACTGGATCCCGATGATGAACACCATCACCACCGGGAACA
>JAPPKR010000244.1 GCA_028819835.1 bacterium
GGGCCACATTGCCGTATGAGTCGTTCCTGAAGATGATGGTTGTCACGTTTATCCCATACCTGACCGCGGTGGACAGTTCAGACGAATTGAACAGAAACCCGCCATCCCCGACGATGCACAGCACGGGACGGTCAGGCTGCGCCACCTTGACGCCCAGGGCGGTCGGGAACGAGTATCCCAGATTGAACGAGTAACCCGAATCGATGTAGGTCTTGGGATGGTTCACCTGGAAATGGGTCCGGGCGTAGAAGCCAAACTGTGACACGTCCCAAACAACGAAAGCGTCATCGGGGATGCTGTCCTGTAGCACCTTCAGAATGGGGTACTGTGGTTCCTCGTCCTGGATGTCGTAATAGGCAATCAACCGGCGCGCGGCTATGACCGCTTCAGCAGGTGAAGGCCTGTCTCCCGCCCCGACCTGGCGAAGGAGGGGAAGGAGCGCTTCGATGGTTGCCCGTGCGTCGCCATGCAAGGGGATCGTGTTGGACTGCACACTCATCAGCTCGCGGTCGTCGACATTTATGTTGATGAGAATGGACGACTCGCCGGCTGGGTTCCCCAGAGAGAAGCGCGTGCCGATCCCGATCACGACATCGGCCGATTGCATTACCTCGTAAAGTTGGTTCATCTCGTGTCTCTCCCCTCTCGGGCTAACACATGAACCGTAAGACAGAGGATGACTGTCCGGTATGGTTCCCTTGCCACCGACGGATGTGATAACCGGGACATTGGTCGAGTCGGCCAACCTGACCAGGGCTGCTTCTGCATCGGATCGCGCCACGCCGCCGCCCGCATAGATCAGGGGGAGACGGGATTGCGCTATGGCGGAAGCCGCCTCCCGAAGTCGATCCTGGCTGGGGACCAGCGGCGACACGGGAGTGGGTCGTCGGAGAGTGACTTCCTCTCGTTCCACGCCTACATCGGGCGGGATCTCGATGAGCGCGGGACGGGGACACCCGGTGCGCATTTGCCGGAAGGCCTCGTTGACCGCATCCGGTATCTCGCTAACGGTGAGTACTGTCGTTTGCCACTTGGTGACAGGGCGCACCACCGAGGGTTGATCCGCGATCTCGTGAACAGCCCCGCGATTCTTGCCGATCTGATCTCGGGGGATCTGACCGGCGATCACCAACACGGGTGAGCAGCGGGCATAAGCGGTAGCGATCCCGGCGGCAGCGTTGTAGAGGCCTGTTCCTGGGACCACCAGCGCCACGCCGGGTTTCCCTGTTGCCCGGGCGTAGCCATCGGCCATGTATGTGGTGGCCTGCTCGTGCCGGGTGGTGATCATCCGAAGAGCGGGTTCATCACGCAGGGCTGAAACTATCCCGTACAACTGTATGCCGGGCACCCCGAACACCACTTCCACACCCTCCCGGACAAGGGACCTCACGAGGGCTTGGCCTCCGCTCATCCTTAACATGCCGCACGTATTCGCATTTGGTCCAAACCCTTCGCTTGGAGTCTTCCCGTATCAAATGATATGACGGACGACCAGAGGAGGTCTGGGTGCCACGCGAGGTGGTTTCGGGACTGCGAGCCGGAGTCCCGGGTCAGCGATCTTCAGCCAGGCGTGGGTGGCCTACCCTTCTTTGCTGCAGACTCCCGGGTCTAAGTGTCTCGGTTGGTGAGGCTCCAAGCGGCGGGAAGCAGCAGGCCGGCGGCGTATGCCTTGATCACGTCTCCCACGATGAAGGGCACCACGCCTTTCTCCAAGGCGGTGACCAAATCGAATTGGGTCGCCGAGGCTGCCATCAGCCCGATCACGCCGAACACATAGATGATCAGACTTCCGGTCAAAAAGGCGGTGACCGCCGAGATCACCCGGCGGTCGTGGTGACGTTCGGCCAACTTTCCCACCAGGGCGGCTGCGATCACGAATCCGAACAGGTACCCGCCGGTGGCGCCGAACAGCACCTCGGTCCCCGATGTTCCGCCCGCGTAGAACGGGAAGAAGATGCCCAGCACTATGTAAAGGAATTGGCTGGCGCCCCCGGCCCACATGCCCAGGGCAGCCCCGGACAGCAGTACCGCGAAGGTCTGGCCGGTAATGGGCACCGGCGTGAATGGAAGCGTGATGCGGATCTGGGCGAAGAGAGCGGTCAGCAGGGCGAATCCCACTACCTGCGCCACCCAGACTGCTGCTGTGGGAACGGCCCGCGCCGGCCGGAGAACCCGAGCCGCCAGAACTTCGTGATGGGGGGTGAAAAACGCCATGGCCGCTCCTTTGGGTTGCCGGTTGGATCTCTGGGGTTGCTGGTATGACCGCGGTTGCTCCATCCAGGTTACCGGACCGGGGGCCCCTCCTCAGGTGGAGGAACGCACTCTCCATATGGAGAAAAAAGCATCTACGCTTGATGGAAACATTGGCTGCCCCCCACCGTTACGTGCCCCCTACCGCCCGTGCGCGGCGTCGATCATTCTGGTGGACCGCGGTCGTCCTGGCCCTCCTGACCCCCCTGGCCTGGCTGATCAACCTCCCCTATTTCGCCGCCTCGGCCGGACCTACCGATGACGCGGTTGACGCGGTGATCGTGGAGGAGGACCTGGCGGTCTTCCAGCCGGAGGGAGAATTGATCCTCCTTACCGTCAGCCTCCAGCCGGTCAATCTCTACGAGGCGGCCATAGCCCTCTTCGACCAGAGGATCGACTTGATCGAGAGGGAGTTGCTCCGTCCCGGGGGGGAGACCGACCAGGAGGCCCGCCAACGGAATCTTCGCGCCATGGACAGGTCCAAGGACATAGCCATCGCGGTGGCCCTCTCCGAACTCGGCCTGGAGGAGACCCTTGCTGAAGGGGTGGAGGTGGTGGGGGTCTTCCACGAGGCGCCGGCCTCCGATGCGCTCGTCGATGGCGACCTGGTCGTGGAGATGGAGGCGCAGCCGGTTCGGACCGTGGAGGACATCCGCCGCATACTGGAGGACCGCCGGCCCGGAGATCAGGTGCAGGTAACCGTCATCCGGGACGCCGAGCCGACAGTCCTCAGCTTTGCGCTGCATGAGAACCCAGAGACACCTGAACGAGCCATGGTGGGGATCACGGCATCCACCGCCTATCCGATCGAGATCGACTCGGCGAACTACGGCGGGCCGTCGGCGGGGATGATCTATACGCTGGCGATAATCGATCTACTCGAGCAGGGAGAATTGACTGACGGGAGGATTGTGGCGGGAACGGGGACCATAAGCATGGACGGAACGGTCGGGGCAATCGGGGGGATCCGCCAGAAACTGGTGGCGGCTGAGGCGGCCGGCGCGGATGTGGTGCTGGTACCTCGGGACAACTACGATGAGGCCAGCACCGCTCCCGTGGAGGTTGAGATCGTGGCGGTCGAATCGATCTCCGAAGCGGTGAGCTACCTTCGGGAAGGCAAGTCGGGGATAATAGAGGAGCAATGAACTTTTCATTCACCACCGAGCAGGAGGAACTGCGCCGCTACACGCGACAGTGGCTGGATGAGAACTGTCCGATGGAGACCGTCCGTCAACTCATGGACACCGAGCGGGGATACGACCCGCGCCACTGGGCGGCGTTGGCCGAGATGGGATGGTTGGGGATGGCCATTCCGGTGGAGTGGGGAGGGGCGGGATTCACCTTCCTGGAGTTGTTCGTGGTGTTGGAGGAGCAGGGGAGGTCCCTCTTCTGCGGACCGTTCCTCTCGACGGTGGTGATGGCGGCGGGGGTGATCGAGGAAGCGGGAGACGACCGCCAGAAACAGGAATTGCTGTCCTCCATCGCCGGCGGGGACTTGATCGCCTCGGTGGCTTTCGCCGAGCCGAACGGCCGGTGGGAGGCCGAAGGGATCACCACCGAGGCCCGGTCCCGCCCGGGAGGTGGATGGACCTTGGACGGGACCAAGAGTTTCGTCCTGGACGGGCATGTCGCAGACCTGCTGGTGGTGGCGGCTCGCACCGCCCTCGGAGTGTCGCTTTTCCTGGTCCCCGCCGGGACCGATGGTGTGGCCGTCCGCAGATTGGAGACCATGGACCAGACCCGCAAGCAGGCCGAGATCACCTTGAACGATGTGGAGTTGGACGCCGACGCTCTGCTGGGGAGGGAGGGGGGAGGATGGCCGGTCCTCGAGAGGATGATGGAGAGAGCGGTGGTGGCGCTCTCCGCCGAGCAGGTGGGAGGCGCTCAGGCCTGCTTGGACATGGCGGTCTCCTACGCCAAGGTCAGGAAGCAGTTCGGGCGGCCGATCGGCTCCTTCCAGGCCATCAAGCACAAGTGCGCCGACGTTCTGGCCCAGGTGGAGTCGGCTCGCTCGGCCGCCTACTACGCAGGCTGGGCGGTCAGCGAGGACAACGAAGAGCGTCCGCTGATGGCCAGTCTCGCCAAGTCGTACTGCTCAGAGGCCTACTTCTTCTCCGCAGCGGAGAACATCCAGATCCATGGCGGGATCGGCTTCACCTGGGAACACAACGCCCACCTCTACTTCAAGAGGGCCAAGAGCTCCGAGTTGCTGTTCGGCGACCCCTCATTTCACAGGGAAAAGATCGCCGGGCAACTCGGGCTCTAGTCACTGCGGTCAAGCAGTGTCGGGCTTCACCTCGGTTGCCCTCGGTGGGTTGCTGGCCGCGCTCTTCCTCGCTTTGGTGGCGATCCTGTTGTGGCAGGAGGCGAGACGGAGGGGAGCAGGCGAGGGGGTTACCTACGTGGTGTCCGACGCTGTGGGCCACATCCGGGAGAACCTGGCGTCCGAGGTATATGAACGCTTGGGGGACGCAGGGATCCAGCGCGTCATCGAATGGGAACTCTTCTATCTGCAGGGCTTGGCTCAGAAGGACCGGCGTCAACCGGTGGAGACGGTTGCGGGCGGCTCGGATTCCGCGGTGAGTTTTATATGCCAACAGATTTCCCAGCGCCACCCCGCAGGGATAACCTCTGATGACATCCGGGCGGTGCTGGCGCTTGAGGCCCACTACCTGCAGTCCATCGGCGCGGTGGGAGAGCGGGTCCAATCGGTGGCCGAGTTGTCCGGGGAGGAGTAGCAAACCCATGAGAGTCAGATGCGGCGCCTGTCGCTCCAGCGTCAACATTTCCCGCCCCGGCCGTTTCTCCTGTCCGAGGTGTGGAGCTGTCAACCAGGTCAAAGGACCCGCTCCGGGTCCGGGAGGCGTCCCCCCGTCCGGCCCCGATCCGGCCCATCACGCCCCGGGTCCCGGACCGGGCGGATACCCGGCGCCGCCCCCCTCCGGTCCTGCCGTCCCGCCGCCGCCTCCTCCGCCTGATCCGCCATCTCCGCGGGTCTCCTGCCCGGAGTGCTCTTTTAGTTTCATCGTGGGACAGATCCAGACAGCCATCTGCCCCAACTGCCGCGCAGAGGTCTCCCTTCCCGGCTCGGGGGCCTGATGGAATTAGGGGTGTCGTTGGTGGAACCGGGCCTCTCCGCCCGACGGCTCACCGAGATAGCGGTCCGCGCCGAGCAACTCGGCTACCGTGCGGCGTGGACCAACGAGTCCACCGCGCGGGAAGCCTTCTCCACCCTGGCGGCGTGGGCATCCGCCACTTCCAGGATCCGCCTGGCCACCGGAGTGCTGCCGGTCTACGTTCGCTCGCCTGTGGCTGCGGCGATGGGCGCCGCCACTATCTCGGCCATTGCAGGCCCCGGGCGTATGGTGTTGGGAATCGGTTCCGGACATCCGGTGGCGGCGCAGCGGTTCTTCGACTTCGATCTCTCCTCCCCCCTCGATGCGGTCTCCGACTACTTGCAGATCGTCGGCGAGCTTCGACACGGGAGGAAGGTGACCCACCACGGCAGGTTCTTCTCGGTGGAGGGGGCCCGACTGGGACTGCTTCCCTCCGGTCCCGTATGGACGGTGGTGGGGGCCATGGGGCCTCGCATGCTGGAGTTGGCCGTGCGGCAGGCGGACGGAGTGCTGCTCAACTGGTGCAGCGCGGCGCACCTCCGAACAACCACGGAGTGGCTTCGCGGTCTTGGCAGGGGGGCCTCCTTCTTCCACGTCGCAGCCTACGTGCGGGTGGCGGTCTCCTCGGACCCGGATGAGGCTCGCCGGGCGCTGGCCGAGGAACTGGGTCACTACCTGCGGCTCGGCTTCTACCGTCGGCATGTGGAGAAGCAGGGGCTCGATCCCGATGATCTTCGTGGAACGGCGGCGCACTTGGGGATCGCCGGAAACGCGGATGAATGCCGGGCCCAGTTGGATTCCTACCGTTCGTCGGGACTGGACGAATTGGTCGTTCGACCGGTGCCGGTGGGGAAGGAGGGTCTTGAACCGGCGGTGGAGGTGATGGCGCCGGCTTAGAGGTACAGGCGCAGGAACCAGATCACCCCTGCCACGAGAATCAGCAGGCCCACGGCGGCGGAAGCGATGATCAGGTACCGGGTGGGCATCCGCCTGATGATATGCGCCGGAGAGTTAACATTCCCCTCTATGAACAACACCCGTTTTGTCTATGAGTGAGTCCCCGTTTGACATCGTGATTCTGGGAGGAGGGCCGGGAGGCTACGCCACGGCCCTGTACGCCCGGAACTTCGGGCTCTCGGTAGCCCTGGTGGAGGAGGTACGGCCCGGTGGGACTTGCTTGTTGCGGGGTTGTATCCCGGCCAAGCAGTGGTTGCAGGTGGCCGAGGTGTTTTCAACCGTGAGGCACGCCGACGCGTTCGGAGTGTTGACGTCCGAGCCGGAACTCGACTGGTCGGCGGCCCTTGCCCGGAAGGACCGGGTGGTCAATCAGTTGGTGACCGGCCTCGCCGGTCTGCTCCGGAAACGAGGGGTGGAGGTCGTGTCCGGTCGGGGTAGCGTTTCCGGCCCGGGAAGGATCGTGCTGGAGGGAGGAGAGACGCTGGAAGGAAGAGCGGTGGTGGTGGCTACGGGATCCCACGCCAGGACCATTCCCGGTTGGGAGATCGACGGGGAGCGGATCGTCACCTCGGATCACGCGGTGGACTGGTCGTCCCGCCCCGACCGGGTGGCGATAATCGGCGGTGGCGTCATCGGCTGTGAGTTCGCCTCCCTTCTGGTGGATCTGGGCGCTGAGGTCTCGGTCTTCGAACTGGAGAAGCAACTGATCCCCGGCGGCGACGCCGATGCGTCCCGTCAGTTGCAGCGACAACTCGGCCGTAGGGGGGTGAAGTTCTATCTGAAAACGGGGGTGGGTCCCGCCGAGGTCACCGACCGCGGCGTGAAGGTCTCATTCCGGGACAAGGTCCTGGAGGCCGACGTCGCCCTGGTGGCGGTCGGCAGGGGACCCAACACTGACGGAATAGGCTTGGAAACAGTGCGAGCCGAGGTGGAGCAAGGCTACATCAAGGTTGATCCGGTGACAATGGAGACCGCCGAGCCCGGGGTGTACGCCGTGGGAGACATAGTGGCCGGCACTCCCCAACTGGCTCATGCAGCTTTCGCCGAGGGGATCGCGGTGGCCACCTACATCGCCACCGGTGAACCTGCACCAGTGGATTATCGAGCGATTCCCAGGGTCACCTACACCCACCCGGAGGTGGCGGAGGTGGGAATCAGCGCGGCCGATGCTCAGGCCATGGGAATGGAGGTGCAGGTCACCAAGCATCCCTTCGGCGGCGTGGGAAGGGCGCTGATCATCGGGCAGAGCCAGGGGATGGTGAAGGTGGTTGCAGAGAAGGACGGCCCTCTGGTGGGTGCGGCCGTTGTGGGGCCGCAAGCAGGTGAGATGATCCACGAACTCATGTTCGCAGTGGGGTGGGAGGCCCTGCCCGAGGAAGCGGCAGCCTTCATCCATGCTCATCCCACCTTGTCGGAGGCGGTCGGGGAGACCCTCCTGTCGGCGACCGGCCGTAGTCTGCACTGAGTAGCAGAGACCTGGATTAGGAGTTCCCGATGACAACCACCATCTCCATGCCTCAACTGGGCGAGACAGTCACCGAGGGGACCATCCTGCGGTGGGCAAAGCAGGTGGGCGACGCCATCTCCCAGGGCGAGGTGGTGCTGGAGATCTCCACCGATAAGGTGGACACCGAAATACCGTCGCCGGTGTCGGGAGTGATGCTGGAGATACTGGTGTCCGAGGGGGAGACGGTGGAAGTCGGGAGGGACCTCTGCGTGGTGGGAGACCCTGAGGGTTCCGCGCATGAGAAATCCCCCGACGCCCGGGCGGCGGAGCCCCCTCCTGAATCCCCGCCCCCCGACTCCGAGGACGAGCCCCCCGCTTCCCAGGGGGAGCCGCCTCGTCTCCCGCCGTCGCCGCCAGCCGTCGGCCGGCCCGGGCCTTCACGGCGTCTTTCCCCGGTGGTTCGCCGACTGGTCCGCCAGCACGGGATCGACATAAGCCTGATAGCGGGCACCGGGGAAGGAGGGAGGGTGACCCGTCGGGATGTGGAGGCCTACCTGGAGGGCGCCGTCACGCCCGCCCCGGCGGCCCCCACCCCCGAGCCTCCCGCGGGCGCTCGGGCGCCCACGCCGCCGCCGGATGGAGAGGAGCGGGTTGACTTGAGCCGCCTCCGCGTCCGCATCGGGGAGAATATGATCCGTTCGCGGCAGACCGCCGCCCACGTGTGGACATCGGTGGAGGTGGACTTTGAACGGATAGCCGAGGTGCGCACCGCCCACAAAGGCCGCTTCAGGAGGGAAGAGGGCTTCTCTCTCACCTACCTGCCCTTCGTGTGCCGAGCCGTGATCGACGCTCTCCGGGTCTACCCGGTGGTGAACAGTTCCTTCTACCTGGAGGATCGCAAAGCCGTCTACCACAGCAGGATCGACCTGGGAATCGCCGTGGATCTCGACCAGCAGGGCCTGGTGGTGGTGACCATCCGGGATGCCGACAACCTCCGCCTGGTCGGGTTGGCGCGCCGTATCCGGCATCTGTCCACTGCGGCTCGCAGCCGCCAGCTTGGCCCCGACCAGATGACCGGTTCAACCTTCACCATCACCAATCCCGGACCGTTCGATTCGTTCTTGTCGGCGCCGATCATCAACGTTCCCAACGTCGCCATTCTCTCCACCGACACGGTGGCCAAGCGCCCGGTGGTGGTGACCACGGCCGACGGCCGGGACGCCCTGGCCATCCGTCATATCGGTTACCTGGGATTCTCCTGGGATCATCGCGCCTTCGACGGATCGACCGCAGTGCTCTTCCTGCAACGCATCAAGAACAACCTGGAGACATGGGACTGGGAGCAGGAACTGAAGTGACTCCTCCCGGCCGGAGTCCCTCCCTCCGCGTGCGATGGTTGGGGCGGCTCCCTTATGCAGAGGCCTGGGACTTACAACGAGCCATCTGGGAACGCAGGAGCGGCGGGGTCATCGCAGATGACTATCTGTTGCTGTTGGAGCACCCCCACGTTTACACGGTGGGACGAAGAGGGGACGGTTCTCATCTGTTGATCGGTCCCGACCGGCTCTCGGAGGTTGGAGCGGAGTTCTTCCGAGTCGACCGGGGAGGGGACATAACCTATCACGGCCCCGGCCAACTGGTCGGCTATCCCTTGATGGCCGTCAGACCCGCTCGGATTACCGACTACGTGCGCTCCCTGGAAGGCGCGTTGGCGGCCGCCCTCTCGGACCTGGGAGTCGAAGCCTGGTCCGAACCCGGGCTAACCGGGGTGTGGACCCGGCTCGGCAAGGTGGCAGCCATCGGAATACGGGTCTCCCGGCGGGTGTCAATGCACGGCTTCGCTCTCAACCTGCATCCCAGCATGGAGTACTTCGGGTACATGAACCCCTGTGGAATCACCGATCGCCCGGTTACCTCGGTGAGCGAACTGGTGGGTCGGCGCGTGTCGCTCGAGGAAGCCGTGGAAGCCTTTGTACCCCGCTTCGCCGAGACGTTCGGGAAGACCTCGGTGGAGACACAGAAGGCGGCCTTTGTCCGGGGTCAGGGGCGGGACGCCGACTTCGAGGTAGACAGGCTGCTCAGGGAGGGAACCTTTTCTCCCGACCGTGTGCCGGTCAGCCTCTCGGGGAGATCGCGGAGGCTGCCGGGTGAGCCGGAGCGCCCCCCATGGATGCGGGTGACGGCCCGGATGGACGGCGAGTACCTGGAACTGAAGAAACTGATGCGATCCCTCGACCTCAACACGGTTTGTGAAGAGGCGGGATGCCCCAATATCTACGAGTGCTGGGGGATGGGGACCGCCACCCTGATGATTCTCGGCGACCGTTGCACCCGCGCCTGCGGGTTCTGTAACGTGACGACCGCCCGGCCCCTGGGACTCGACCTTGAAGAGCCCTACCGAGCCGCCGAGGCGATCCACCGGATGGGCCTGAACCACGCGGTGATCACCTCCGTGAACCGCGACGACCTGGCGGATGGGGGCTCGGCGGTCTTCGCCGCCACTATCAGGGAGACTCGCGCCCGGTCCCCCCTCACCGACATCGAGGTGCTGATCCCCGACTTCAAGGGGGATCCGGAAGCACTGGAGACGGTGATGGCGGAGCGTCCCGATGTGCTCAATCACAACACCGAAACCGTCGTCCGGCTGCAGCGGGAGATCCGCACCTCCGCCAACTACGGGCGCTCCCTGGCGCTCCTGGCCCGGGCCAAGCGCCTCTATGTCGAAGGACTCGTCAAATCGGGGCTGATCGTGGGGATGGGCGAGACCCGCGAAGAGGTGCTGGGGGCGCTGGCCGACCTGCGGGCGGTGGGAGTGGACATAGTTACGATCGGCCAATACCTGCGCCCCAGCCCCCGCCACCGACCGGTGCATCGCTACGTTCATCCCGACGAGTTCGAGGAATACCGCTCCTACGGCGAGGCGCTGGGCATCCCACATGTGGAATCAGGTCCGCTGGTGCGCTCCAGTTATCACGCCAAGAGCTCCAAGCAGGCTGCCACTCCTCCGTCACCGGGAAGCACTCCCGTGGTGATCGGCCCCCGGCCGGCCGCCAAGTCGTACTTTTAGCCTGGGTCCGAGCCCTAAACTTGTCGAAGCGGCGCGGGTGGGGCATTGGATATCTGTTCAAGACTGAGGGCTTGACCTTGGAAGGCATCAGGAATTCGATGGGACGACGCCCGTCCCAGCGGGTGGCGGCGTTTCTGGCCGCGGTGATCCTCCTGCTGGGAACGGTGGTTCCGGCTGTGGCGGCCGATTATCCGGGTGAGCCCTTGCGGCTGGGCAGCCGGGGCGAGTCGGTCAGGGCCTGGCAGGAGGCTCTCGGGATTCCCGCCGACGGGGTGTTCGGATCACAAACCGAGGCAGCCACCATCGCCTGGCAGAGCGAACGAGGCCTGGAGGCCGATGGGATAGTGGGCCCGGCTTCCTGGCGGGTGATGTTTCCCGGTTCGGGCACCGCCACGACCACCAGCCCGGACAGGGTGCAGTTGGTCATCGAGGGATCCGGCCATGGGCATGGAGTGGGTCTCACCCAATACGGCGCCAAGGGCATGGCTGAGGAGGGCTACACGACCACCCAGATTCTTCAGCACTTCTATCAGGGCGCATCCGTCGAGAACCTTGTCGACGCCATCCCCGGTTCCTGGGTGATCACCGAACCACTGCCCATCTGGGTGGGGATAAGGCAGAACCGGTCCGAGTTGACCTTCGCGGTGGTAACCGGTCGGGTGAGGGTCTGCTTCGACGGGGAGTACGCCTCCTATCCGGTACTCGCCGAAGGGAGGGTTCCCGGTCGCGACAACACTTTCACCGATCTGCTGGTCACCAGGTTGGTGGAACTGGGGTATCTGCGGGAAGCGGTCGGCTCCTTCACCCAGGCGGTCCGGGATGCGGTGGTCTCCTTTCAAACGTCCCAGGGCCTGGGAGCCGACGGGACGGTGGGGAGCGACACCTGGGAGGCGCTCTTGGAGGGAAGCGGCCTTCCCGACTGCGCCGGCGCCTACTACCTGGATGCGGGAGAGGACCTGGTGGTGACCGCCGCCGGGGACGGGTCCTGCAACGCCACACCGGTGGGAGCAGTGGCGGGATGCCGGTTGAGCATCCAGGACCTCTCACACTCCAACCGGGTGGGCTTGAGGGGCCTCAACTTCGGTGGAGAGATGACACAGTTCATCCACGGCAACGTGCGGGTCCGTCCCAGCGGGGGCAGGATTCACTTCTCCATGCAAATGGACATAGAGGACTATGTTGCAGGCATAGCGGAGATCCCGCCCCCGTGGCCAGACGCCGCGTTGGAGGCGCAGGCCATCGCAGCCCGATCGTACGCCATCTATGCAATGCTTCGGCGGGGATCGGAGCCTTCTCTCAGCAGTTCCCGCAAGTCGGCGTGCTGGTGCCATGTGGTGAGTGACTCCCGAGACCAGGTGTACGGAGGATGGAACAGGGAGATCCAGAGCAATGGTCGCTGGGAGTTGGTGGGAGCCCGGGCCACCGCGGGGAGGGTCCTGACCCATCCCCAAGAGGCCGTGGGGGTGGTGCAGGCCTTCTACTCGTCATCCAGCGGTGGCGCTACCGAGGACTCCTCGACGATCTGGGGGACGGCGGGGCGGCCATACCTGGTCTCGGTCGAGGATCCGTGGTCGATCGATCCCGCGGTCAATCCCAACGCCTTCTGGGCAAAGACCATCTCCCTGTCCCAACTGCTCGACATCTACGAGTTGTCCGATCGGTTCGATGACGTCATCTCGGTGGACACGGTGTCCTACCCGTGGGGCAGCGCCCAGTTTCTCAATATCGCCGGGATCCGGGGAGGCGAGAGAGTCGCCGAAAGGGTCTCGGCCCCCACCCTCAAGTCCGCTCTCCGCCTCAGGTCTCGGTATTTCACGATCGACTATCTGGCGGACTGGTGGGCGCCCCCGCCCGCTCCCACCAACGTGACAGCCAGCGGGGGCCGCCAGGCCACCGTGACCTGGAGTCCGGTCTCTTCCCGCTTTGCGCCCGAGCGCTACACGGTCAGCGTCGATCCGGCCCATTCCGATCCGATCACGGTGGCGGCATCCCAGACCACTGCGACGTTCACGGGCCTCCGACCAGGCGTGGCGTACAGCTTCACTGTCACTGCCGGAAACCAGATAGGCTCGAGTCCGCCGTCCGTGCCCACTCCGCCCAGTGCGCTGATCATCGAGCACCCATATCCCGGTCAGCCCCTCCGGGAGGGGAGCCGGGGAAGTGACGTGCGACTCTGGCAGGAAGCGCTGGGCGTCACCGCGGATGGGGACTTCGGACCTGGCACCGCCGCCGCCACCCGGCAGTGGCAGCAGGCCAATGGCCTCACTCCCGACGGGATAGTTGGTGAGCAATCGTGGAACAAGATGTTCTTCCAGCCCGCCCCTCCCCAACCGGCGCCTGACCCCGAGACGGGGACCGGGACGGAGCCCGACCCTGAAGTGGAACCTGAACCGGAGACGACCGACCCACAGGCTCCCAGCTACCCCGGGTTCGTCCTGCGGCTGGGCAGCCGGGGGAAGTGGGTGCGGACCTGGCAGTCTGCATTGGGTGTCCCGGCGGACGGGTATTTCGGTTCGGCCACCGCCCAGGCCACCCGGGAGTGGCAGCGGGCCAATGGCCTGTCGGTAGACGGAGTGGTTGGCATGCAAAGTTGGGAGACGATGTTCCCCGGCGCGGGGGTGGAGGCGCCGGAGCCTCCTCCCGACAAGAATGGTGACGACAGCCAGGGATCGGGCAGCACGGGTAGCGCACCAGGCGTCCCCCCCTATCCGGGTCGGCCCCTCGAACTGGGGGACAGCGGTTCGAACGTCATCATCTGGCAGCGCGCCCTGGGCATACAGGCCGACGGCTACTTCGGCTCGGCCACCCTGTCGGCTACCAAGGCCTGGCAGTACCGCAACGGTCTTACCGCTGACGGAGTGGTGGGAGCCAGTTCCTGGGTCAAGATGTTTCCCGGCGCTGAGGCGACCGAGACATCTTCGGCGGATCCGGGAGAGAACGACTTCGACGCAGAAGCTCCTCCCTACCCAGGTCGGCCTCTGCGGAGCGGGTCCCGGGGGACGCACGTGACTGTCTGGCAGCGGGCTCTGGGGATCCCCGCCGATGGGCACTTCGGTTCCCAGACCGCCCGGGCCACCCGGGAGTGGCAGCGCACGCAGGGTATCGCCGCCGATGGCAGGGTCACCGAGACGTCTTGGTACCGTATGTTCGGTGATGAGGAATGAAGAACTCGCCGTAGCGGTTGTCAAGGGACTGGCCATGGACGCCGTCCAGCGAGCCAACTCCGGCCATCCGGGGATGCCGATGGGCATGGCCGACATTGCCGTGACCCTCTGGTCCCGGTTCATGAGGGTGGACCCCGAATGTCCCACCTGGCCCGACAGGGACCGCTTCGTGCTCTCCAACGGTCACGGCTCGATGCTGCTCTACGCCATGCTGCACCTGTGCGGGTTCCCGATCATTATGGACGATTTGAAGAATTTCCGCCAGTGGGGCTACCCCACTGCCGGTCACCCCGAACGGGAACCGGAACTGGGGATCGAGACAACCACCGGCCCTCTCGGCCAGGGCTTCGCCAACGGGGTGGGGATGGCCATCGCCGAGGAGCATCTTCGCGCCCGGCTGGGCGCCGACCAGGTCGATCACCATACCTATGGGTTCGTATCCGACGGGGACCTGATGGAGGGCGTGGCGGCCGAGGCGGCTTCCCTGGCAGGGCATCTCGGCCTGGGAAGGCTGGTCTACTTCTACGACGACAACCGCATCTCCATCGACGGCGGGACGGAGATCACCTTCTCCGAGGACGTCGGAGCGCGGTTCCGGGCGCTGGGTTGGCACACCGTATCGGTGGACGGTCACGACCGGTCGGCGGTGGCAGAGGCGACCCGGGAGGCTCTGGGAACAGAGGACCGGCCATCGCTGATCGTCTGTCGTACCCACATCGCTCACGGAGCCCCCAATCTCGTCGACACCTCGGCCGCCCACGGCGCTCCCCTCGGAGCGGATGAGGTGAGGATGACCAAGGAAAGGATCGGGCTGCCTCCTGACGAGGAATTCTGGGCGCCGCCGGAGGTCTACGGCTTCATGTCGGGAGCCATGGAACGGGGCAGGGTCGCCCGTCGTGATTGGGAGAGCCGGGACCGTACTGCAGAGTGGCGGTCTCTCCATACCCACCGGCCGGTGAAACTGGAATCTCCAGGGCTCGAGCCTGGTGACAGCATCGCCACCCGTTCAGCATCGGGGAAGCTCTTCGGCCAGATCGGGGAGAAAGTGCTGGGCTTCATCGGCGGCGCCGCCGACCTGGCGGAGTCCACCAAGACGGTGCTGCCCGGCGACCCGGGATTCTCCCGTTCGGCACGCACCGGCCGGAACATTCACTTCGGGGTGAGGGAGCACGGGATGGGAGGGATCGTGAACGGAATGGCGCTGCATGGAGGGGTACGCCCATACGGTTCCACCTTCTTCGTTTTCACCGACTACATGCGCCCCTCCATACGGCTCTCCGCCCTGATGGGGATCCCCTGCGTGTGGGTGCTGACCCACGATTCGATCTTCCTGGGTGAGGATGGCCCCACCCATCAGCCCGTCGAGCATCTGGCGAGCCTCCGGGCCATGCCCGGATTGTGGGTGATCCGCCCCGCCGACGCCATCGAGACCGTGGAGGCCTGGGAGATGGCCCTCAACCGCACCGACGGCCCCACCGTCTTGGCCCTCAGTCGCCAGAACCTCCCGGTGCTGGACCGCTCCCAGGCGCATGGCAGTGCCTCCCGGGGCGGATACGTGCTGCGTCCCGGCGAAGACGTGGTCCTGATGGCGGGCGGGTCGGAGGTGTCCCTGGCGCTGGAGTCGGCCGACCTGCTGGAGAACCGGGGAATCTCGGCGCGGGTAGTCAGTCTCACCTGTTGGGAGGCGTTCGCAGAGCAGGACTCCTCCTATCGGCGAGAGGTGCTGGGTGCGGGCATCAGCAGGGTGTCGGTGGAAGCCGGTGCCACCTTCGGGTGGGAAAGAATGGTGGGGGCCGGCGGGCTGGCGATCGGGATCGACAGTTTCGGCGCTTCGGCGCCCTATGAGGTACTGGCCCGACAATTCGGTTTCGAAGCCGAGGCCGTGGCCGAGCGGGTGCTTTCCCACATCTCCGCCTAGCAACGGTGATACCGACCGGAGCCACTTTCGGACCTGCCGCCTTCATGGCCGCTTGGGCGGGGGGTCTGGCGCTCACCCTGCCGCTGGCGGTTCGCTGGCAGGTCGCCAAGCGGGGATACCAAATGCTGGGAGCCGGGACCGCCGCGCTGTTGATGATCTACCCGGCGCTGCGCTCCTGGTGGGCGGCCGCCGGGTTGGCCCTGGTGCTGATCGGTATCTGGCGTTCGGGTCGGCGGGAGTATTCAGGATTGGTGGCGGCCGGAGCGGTCCTGACATTGGTTTCCTCGGTGCTATCGGCCGGATGGGTCTCGACCATCGCCAGCGGTGCGGCCCTGGGAGGAATCACCGCCACCATGCTCTTGGGTCATTGGTTCCTGGTTGACCCGACGCTTCCCCGCTGGGCCTTGCGGCGGCTGGATGTGATGGCAGGCATCGGGTTGCTTCTCAGCCTGGTGGGCGGCTGGATCAACGGAGCGATTCCCTACGACGGTGGATCGTTGGGTTGGGTTCTGGCTGCCCTCTCCCTGGTGGGCGTCGCCCTGGTGGTGGGCACCTGGTTCTCCCTGGGCGAGACGGGCTACTCGGGTGTGATGGCAGCCACCGGCCTGTCCTACCTGGGCGTCGTGACCATAGCCGCGGTGGTGTTTCTCAACCACCTGATGCCGTAACGAACTGCACGCCCTTGCTACACGAGATTCGTGTTACACTAGACTCGTGTGACCCTTTACCGGAGAGTGCAATGAGAAACGTCACTATCACCTTGGATGACGAGACAGCCAGGTGGGCCCGTATCGAGGCGGCGAAGCTCGGCACCAGCGTTTCCCGTCTGGTAGGCGGGATGTTGACCGAGCACATGAAGAGCGCGGCGACCTATGAGAGGGCGCGGCGGTCGTACTCCAATCGCTCACCCACTGCTTTAAAGGCAGGCGACGGCTCCTATCCCGCGAGAAGCGAGATTCACTCAAGGTGACAGCGTTTGTTGACACCCATGTTCTGGTCTATGCCCGGGACGCGAGCGAGCCGGAGAAACAGCCTGTCGCGAGAGAGTGGATCGATCGTCTATGGAGGACAAGACAAGGCCGTTTGAGTGTGCAAGTCCTCAACGAGTACTACGTGACGGTAACTCGAAAACTCCACCCAGGAATGTCAATGGGGGACGCGCGAGCGGATGTCAGGGATCTGATGAGTTGGAATCCCACGCCCGTCGACGCAGCACTGCTGAGCCGTGCTTGGGCTGTGGAAAGGCGATTCGGTCTTCAGTATTGGGACGCCTTGATTGTCGCCTCTGCCCAGTGGTCCGGCTGCAGGCACCTTCTCACGGAAGATCTGCAAGATGGTCAGGAACTCGACGGGGTGTTAGTAATGAATCCCTTTACCCACCAACCCGAAAGGTCTCTCCCCGCCTGATATAGCAGCCTGAGCCGCAATGGAGGAGGGCCGAGATCGGCCCCTCGGAGTAGTCCGAGCCAGCGGCTCGGAGAAGCTTAGCCTCGGAGAGACAGAGCCTATGGGGGCGAAGATGTAGCAGGGCCCGCGGAATGCGTGGCCAAGGTGATCAACCAGGAAGGTTGGTTATTCTCTCACCAGCTTTTCTATCAGGGTGACCGAACGGACCGAGGCGGTGCCGTCTCCGTAGGGGGTGGGGGTTTCGGCCAGGCGGCTATGAGTGTATTCCAGCGTCTCGACTATCTGGGTGACGGCTTCGTCTATGTAGTCGCCCGGTCTGCGGAGGACGGCGAAGGTGCCGATCACCTCCGGACGTTCGGTCGAGTTGCGCACCACCACCATGGGTCGTTTTAGCACGGAGACCTCCTCCTGCAACCCGCCCGAGTCGGAGACGGCCAGTGCGCATTCGGCGA
>JAPPKR010000115.1 GCA_028819835.1 bacterium
GCAACGGCTTCGAATCATCACCGACCAGGGGGTGGGGATCAGCGCGGTGAGCCGGACCGGGTTCCGGCCGGTCGCCTTCCTGTTCGTGCATGGACTGGCTTCCAATGCCCGGCTCTGGGACGGCGTCGCCGACCGCCTGGCGTCGAGAGGATATCGGTCCGTGGCGGTGGACCAACGCTCTCACGGAGAATCCGACAAGGTGGACGGACCCTTCGACTTCGCCACTCTGGCAGACGATCTCCTATCGGTGATCGATAGGTCCTTTCCTCCCAAAACAGCGGTTGTCGCGGCGGGACAATCCCTGGGAGGCAATGTGGTGTTGGAGTTGGCCGGCCGCCACCCTAGCCGAATCGCCGCCGTGGCCTGTATCGACGGGGGGTTCATCACGTTGAGCCGAGCCTTCCCCGATTGGGAGACGGCGGCCCGGGAACTAGCCCCTCCGTCCTTCGACAAGGTCCTCTACACCGAATTAGAGATGAGGCTCCGGAAGCGCTATTCCGACTGGCCGGAGAGCGGCATCCTGGGCCAGTTGGCCAACTTCGAGGTGTCGCCGGACGGAACAGCGCGGCCTCACCTGAAAAGGGACTACCACTTCCGGCTGCTAGCGGAGATGTGGAAGCACCAGCCGGGCGAGATCGCTCCCTCCATTCAACAACCGGTCCTGGTGATCGCCACCGCGCAGACGGCGGCCGGAAGAGCCTCCAAGGTAAAGAGCGTGTCCCGTTTCGCCAACCTTCTTCCCAGGGGCCGGGTGATATGGCTGGATGCGCACCATGATCTGCATGCTCAATACCCTCGCCTGACCGCCGGATGGCTCGAGGAACTGGCGCGGGAGGTGTCCCCATGAGTGCCGGAAGGCTCATCCTGATGGGGTCGGGGGAGGTCTCCAATCGCTTGGTGGCCGCCCACCGGCTGGGAGTCGAGCGGGCCGGTGCCCGGGAGGCGGTGGTCTTGGACACCCCTTACGGGTTCCAGGAGAACGCCCCTCTCCTCTCCGAACGACTCACCGGGTTCTTCCGGACCAGCCTGTCCATAGACGCCGCGGTTGCCTCCTATCGCTCCGCCTCGGAAGGAGAGGGCGCCCGTGAAAGGATGCTGGCCGCCATCCGCCGCGCCCGTTACGTCTTCGCCGGGCCCGGTTCGCCCGGCTATGCCCTCGCGACCTGGCAGGACACGGGACTGGCGGCGGCGCTTCGGAAACTCCTCTCGGACGGCGCAACCGTCACCCTGGCCTCGGCTGCGGCCCTCACCGCCGGAGCCAAGACCCTTCCGGTCTACGAAATATTCAAGGCCGGCGCCGGGCTGGAGTGGTTGGAAGGGCTGAACCTCACCGCTCACCTGGGTCTGGAGGCGGTGGTCATACCCCATTGGAACAACACCGAGGGCCAGGGATTCGACACCAGCCGCTGCTACATGGGGCGGCGCCGCTTCCAGCGGCTTCGAGCCATGCTGCCCGAGGGAATGGGAGTGATCGGGGTGGATGAGCACACGGCCGCCACCATTGACCTCGGGACCGGAGAGATGAGTGTCCTGGGGGCGGGAGGGGTCACCCTGAGCGGAGCGGAGGACCTGTTCGTGGCCGACGGAGAAGCGATAGCCCTGGGCACGATGTTCAGGCTCTTGGAAACCAGCCCCCCGGCGCCTCCCCCCGAGCCCCTCGAGACTCTGCCCGATCTCAGCGAGGCCAAGGCTGTCCGATCGGCCGAGATGATTGCCGACACACTGCTCCGGCTGGAGTCAATGGCCGCGGAGGGATCCTTTCAGGCTCGAGAGACCTTAAGATCCGCTCTTTTGGAGATGTCGGAGTTGGCGGTGTCCGGCCTGGTGGAGCCGGCCGAATGGGTGGGGGGCTACGTGAAGTTGCTGGTTGATGCGCGGTCCCGCCTCCGCGCCCAGAAACGCTGGGAGGAAGCAGACCGGATCCGCGCCGGTCTGGAGAGGCTGGGCGTGACCCTCCAGGACAGTCCTTCCGCGACCACCTGGATCCTGGAAGAACGGAAATAGCTTTCGAATGGGATCGAAACGATGAGTGGCGGCCGGCTGCTGGTGGTGGAGGACGACCAGCGGGTCCGGGAGTCGTTGCAGCGCGCCCTCCATCTGGAGGGATTCGACGTAACCACCGCCACGGACGGTCTGGCGGCGCTGGAGATGATCGCTTCTGACTCTCCCGACGCCGTCATCCTGGACGTCATCATGCCTTACGTGGACGGGTTGGGCGTGGCCCGGAGGATGCGGAAGGACGGGGACACCACTCCGATCCTGATGCTCACCGCCCGCCACGAGGTCACCCACAGGGTGGCGGGACTCGACGCCGGCGCAGACGACTATCTGGTAAAGCCCTTCGCACTGGAGGAACTGCTGGCCCGCATCCGGGCCTTGCTGCGCAGGGGAGGAGTCTCCGGACAGAGCCAACCCATGCGGATCGCCGACCTGTCCGTCGACCCAGCCGCCCGCCGGGTATTCAGGGGACAGCGTGAGATCATCCTGACCAAGACGGAGTTCGATCTTCTGGAGTTGCTGGTCTTCAACGCCAGGATCGTGCTGCCGCGGGATGTGATCATGGACCGGATCTGGGGTTATGACTTCCCAACCACCTCCAATCCCCTGGAGGTCTATGTCGGATACCTGCGGCGGAAGTTGGAATCCGGAGGGGAGTCGCGGCTGATACACACTGTACGGGGAGTGGGGTATGTGGCGAGGGACTCATGAGCATCCGCTGGAGATGGGCTCTGAGCCTCGGGGTGGTGGCTGCGGTGGCTGTCGGTCTCACCACTTGGGCAGCCACCCTTTCAGCGGCGCAGCAACTGCGGGGAGCGGTTAACGCCGATCTGCGGGAGGAGGCCGCCCATCTGCACGAAGAGGCCGCTCACCTGCACGAAGAGGCTGGAGAATTCGCCGATGTGTCCGGTAGCACGGGGGATGACACGGGAGCACATGACGACTGGGGACCACATGGTGATTGGGAGTCAATGCTCGTGGCTCCTGATACTTTCCTGCAGGTCTTCGACCGGGACGGGGCAATAGTTCTGCGGACCGGTCCCGAAGACGTAACTTTCCCGGTCGAGCCCACGGACCTGGCGGTTGCCGACCGTGGCGGATCGACGATAAGGGACGTGCGGGTTAACGATGTGCCCTACCGGATGCTCACAGGCCGACTCAGGGACCCGCCACCGGAGATCCCGTCCGCGGCCGGGTTCCAGATTGCCAGGGACATGTCCCGGGTCAATGCCAATGTGGCAGGGTTCACCCGGCGGATGCTCCCGATCGGGACTGTCGGCATCCTTCTGGTAGGCCTGACCGGCTGGGTGCTGGCTTCCCGCGCAGTGCGGCCGATCACCGATCTAACCGATGCCGCCGAACAGATTGCCGCTACCGAGAGATTGGAAGCAGGAGTCGAACTCGACCGCTCCGCCCCCGGGGAGATAGGGCGCTTGGCCGCCGCATTCGCTTCGATGCTGTCCTCACTGTCCGCGTCCCGGCAGGAACAGCAGCGGTTGGTATCCGATGCCGGACATGAATTCCGCACACCCATCACGGCCCTGAAGACCAACCTCGAGACTCTCCTCCGCCAAGATCGGAGTCTCTCCGGTTCCCAGCGGCTCGCAATAGCAGAGGCCGCCCTGACCCAATCGGACCAGTTGGGAGCCCTTGCAACCGAACTGGTGGACCTCGCCACCGATGTGCACCACCATGATGAGGAACTCACCGAGATAGACCTGGGGGAACTCGCGGCCGACGTGGCGCAACGCTTCCGCGGGGTTGATCACAAAGCGGTGGTGGTATCCGGAGAGGGCGCGGTGCCGAGAGGAAGGCGCTCACAATTGGAGAGGGCCCTTGGCAACCTGGTGGACAACGCTGTCAAATGGTCTGCCGCCAGAGTTGAGATCAGCGTCGAGGGCGGGACCGTCGTAGTAATTGACGATGGGCCCGGCATACCCGAAGGCGACATCCCGTACATCTTTCGTCGCTTCTACCGCTCGCGCCAAGCGAGAGGCACCCCCGGCTCAGGGTTGGGGCTGGCCATAGTCGAGCATCTGGTGGCCGCCCATGGGGGAACCGTCTTCGCTCGTAATCACCCCGACGGCGGCGCGGCAATCGGGTTCAGCCTGCCGGTGGAGCGATGAGAACGGCCAGATCAAGCCCGGCGTTCTCCCCATTCTGGGGTACCGCGGGCCGGAAGCGGTGGGAGGTGGATTGGATAGTGAGGGTTTCGAGTCAGAAGGGTGACCGTCGCCACGATACGCCCGAGGAACGGCTCCATAGTCAGCGGGTGAAGTAGAGCAGGAACTCCATGATGCCGTGGTCCTCCACGGAGATGACACTGGCCGACGTCGGGGTGGGCACACCGTAGTCGCTGAAAACCACCTCGCTCGATCCAGCCGCCACGATGGTGTTGCCCACCACTCGAGCCTTCAAATCGAACGCCGCCCGGTTGGTAACCCCCTTGATCGTGAGTTCGCCACGGGCGGTCCCCGAGAACGTCTCACCCCCGAATACACCGACGGGCAACTCCACGGGCTCGACGAGGGTGAAAACAGCCACCGGAAACTGGTTGGTGTTGAGGGCCTGCCGCATGTGGCTGTCACGGTGGCTGTTGTCCGTCCGCAACGTTGCCAAATTGACCTCCACCCTGGCAGCCACCAGGCGGGCGCCCGCCAGTTCGATGGAGCCGGCCAAATCGGCGGTGCGGCCCACCGCAGTGGACTCGGCGACGCCGCCCGCCAATACCTCCACCACCCGGAACCCGGCGAAGCTGACCGCCGGCTCCCCTGGCAGGCCCTCGGCGCTCTCGGGCGTCGCCAAGGCCCAGAAGCCGGCGAAGGCCCGCGGGTCGGGGCCGGTCGGTGTCGTCTCCGTGGCGCCTGTGTCCCTGGACGGTGCGTCTTCAGGGGACTCGGCAACCTGAGGGGTAACCGTTGAGGTCGTGCTTGTTGTAGCCACTGTGTCTGCCGGTCGGGTGTCGTCGGTCACCAGGAGGTCCGGCGAGCCGCCCGAAGCGTCGGTGATGACATTGGTGTCCAACGTCCCTGCGTCGATAACGACGCTGGTTGACAGCGCATCGTCGTGATCGGCTGTCGATGTCGTGCCGGGGTCTTCGGAGGGCCGGGTGGCCGAGGAGACGTCGAAGCCGTCGATGGAAGCTGCCTCGAGTTGGACCACAGCCGCTTCCAGGTCGACGGCCTCGGGACCATCGTCGATCCACCACAAGAGAGCCGCGGTCGCCACAGTCACGATCGCGATTCCCGCCCAGAGCGAGATCTTGACAATCTTCCTCATGCACTTGTCCTATTGCACAGTTGTCTGTCGTCTATTACCGAAACCGATATGGCTGCCGTCCCGAAGGTGAGCTGCCACCGTTCGATGGAAACGAAGATAACCATGTCCGGGTTGTAGGAACTGCGCATCCTTTTCTGCGATCTCAAAGCGTCGGGAACGGGTCCCGGGGGAAGGAATCCCGGGACCCGTTTTCACAAGCAGCAGCATGAGGGTGATTGGATCGCTCAGTGGCCATGACCGCCATTCTCATCCTCAGAATGGGAATGAGCAACACATTCCTCAGAGTGGAAATGACTGACGATCTCGTCCGATGTCGCGTAACTGCTGCCCACCGGGTGCGAGTGATCGCCGTCCTCCCCCTCAGAGTGCGTATGAGCAACACATTCCTCAGAGTGGAAGTGAGCGAGACTCTCATCCGAGTTCACATAACTACCGCTCTCGGCGTGCTCTTGGGTGTCGCTGTCCTCGGTAGTAGCGCCATATACCACCACGTAGGCGAGGGCTGCTTCCGGAGTGGCGACGCCTTTGGCATAGTCTCGGCTTGCCACCGGGTCGGTGCCGGCCTCCGCCAGTGCCAGGGATGCGGTCCCAAGCAGCAACGCCACTCCCACCAGGGTGATTGCTTTGTGCATGTCCTTCTCCTTTCTCTTCGGGGCCATGCACCAACCACCATTCCACCCCATCCTGAACCATCCCTGAGACGAGGCTGAACACCCGATGAGAAAGAAAACGAGGGGACCCGCGAGGGACGGCCCCGGGCCGGACGATCCGCCTAGAAGCTTCCCAACTCTCCCAGCCTGATCCGGTCGACGGCCATGATCAGGAGCGTCACCGTCGCCGCCAGCACCACGGCCATCGCCATGGCGCCGGTGTAGCTGACCGCTCCCGGGCGGCCCAAGAGCCGGAAGATCAGGGCCGGCACGGTGATGGTGTCGGGGCGGGCAATGAAAGCGGTGGCTCCGAACTCACCCAGGGAGACTGCCGCCGCGAACCCGCCCCCCACCGCCACGGCCCGGGCCGCGATCGGCAGATCAACCTCCCTGAAGACCCGCCATGGAGAGGCCCCCAGGACCGAGGCGGTCTCCCGCAGACCGGCCCCGACCGAACGGAGCATGGGGGTAACGGTTCGAACCACGAAAGGCATGGCCACCAGGGCATGGGCCAGGGGCACCAAAACGACTGTGGCCCTCAGATCCACCGGCCAGTCCAGGGCCACCAGCATTCCGAAGCCCACGGTCACCGCCGAGGCGCCCAGCGGCAGCATCAACACCACATCGAACCACCGGGCTGCCCGGCCCTTCCCGGAAACTATCACGGTGGAAGCGCACAACCCCACCGTCACCGCCACCACCGCGGTGGCCCCCGCGTACAGCAGGGAGTTGACCATCGCCCGGCCGGGGGTCACCGCCAACGGTCCCGGGTCCGCCAGGAAACGCCACCCGGCCCCCCCGGAGCGAAGCGACCGGGCCACCAGCATCACCAGGGGGACCGAGATGGCCACAAGGGTCCCCCAGACCGCCACTCCAACCCCCAGACGCTCCCCGAGACTGCCGGGACGCCGCAGGTTGCGGTCCTCCGCCTCCAACTCCAGTCCCACCGCGGTGCGCTCCTGATAGCGGGAGTACCAGGCCAGCACCGCGGTCACCCCCACCAGTTGCAATATGGCCAGGGCTGCGGCGGCGGGAAGGTTCAAGAACACCACCGTCTGCTGCCAGATCTCCACCTCCAGGGTTCGATACCGGAGGCCTCCGAGGATCAGCACCACCCCGAAGGAGGTGAAGGTGAACAGGAAGACGATCGCCGACGAGGCGGCCAGGGCTGGGCGGAGGAGAGGAAGGGTGAGCCGCCAGAACACCTGGCGGGGGTTCGCTCCCAGCGTCCGGGCAGCTTCGAAGAGAGACCGGTCGATCCGGGCCCACACGCCCCCCACCGTGCGCACCACCACCGCCACGTTATAGAAGACGTGGGCGGCCAGGATGGCCCACACGCTTCCTCCGATTCCCAGTGACAGAAAGGCCGACGCCACCACCACCGTCGGCAACACGAAGGGCGCCGTCACCAGGGCCTTCGCCAGTGATCGGCCCGGGAACCTGTATTTCGAGACAGCCCAGGTTATCGGGGCGGCCGCCACCAGGGTCAAGGCCACCGAAGCTGCGGACTGCCACGCCGAGAACCACAGGGCGCTCCGCAGCCCCGAGTCGGTCAATACGTCTTCGAAGGCCCCGAACGCCCCCTCCTCCCCGAGGGACAGACCCAGGATACGTGCAAGAGGGTAGAGGAACAGGTAACCCAGAAAGGCCACCGCCACCCCCGCGGCCACCCAACGGTAATTCACCTGCGCCCCGCTGACCCGACCCGCATCCCTTCAGCTCTCTGTCCGTACAGACCTGCTATCCCAGCACCAACTCGGTCCACTCCTCTATCCAGCGTTCACGATTGGCGTCAATCAGGGCCGGATCAACGGAGGCCGGATCATTGGGCAGAGCGGTGTGCTCCACGAATTCGGGGGGCAGATCGGCCTCGCCATTGGCCGGGAACACGAACCACGTGAGAGGGATCTGCTCCTGGAACTCCACCGACAGCATGTAGTCGATCAGGTCACCGGCGGCCTCGGGGTATTCGGTCCCTTCCAGGATCCCGGCGAACTCGATCTGGCGGTAACAGCCTTCCGTCACCACCCCGGTGGGGGCGACGTCGGTGGGCGGATCGGAGTAGATCACCTCGGCGGGCGGAGAGGAGGCATAGGAGACGACCAGCGGCCGGTCCCCTCCCCATCGGGTGAATGAGGCATAGTAGGCGGTGTCCCAGTCCGGCACCACATCCACGTCGTTGTCCACCAGGGCCTGCCAGTAGTCCTTCCAACCGTCCTCTCCGAACACCGCGATGGTGGTGAGCAGGAAGGCCAGCCCCGGGGAAGAGGTGGCCGGGCTCTCCACGACCAGCATGCCCCGGTACCGATCGGTGGTCAGGTCCTGGAGGTTGCGAGGAGCATCGGCGTCGGCGATCACGTCACGGTCATAGTTGAGGCACACGTCACCGAAGTCGATGGGAGTTACCCGGTTTTCGGCATCCAGCCGGATGTTCTCGGGGGTCTTGTCCAGCAGGTCGGAACTGTGGGAGCGGAATATGTCGGCGTCCAGGGCCCTCGACAGGAAGGTGTCGTCAACCCCGAAAAGCACGTCGGCCAACGGATTGTCCTTGGTGAGGATGGCCTGGTTGACCAGGGAGCCGGTGTCTCCCGCCGGCACGATCTCCACCGCGACGCCGGTCTCGGCAGTGAACGAGGAAAAGGTCTCCTCGGTCACTCCCCCGGCGAAGGAGTCGTGACTGATGATTGTCAGGGTCTCGGGATCGGGCTCTCCACAGGCTCCCAGGGCCAAGGCCGCGATGGTGATGCCGACCGCCAGTTTTCCACGCATTGGGGGCTCCTTGTCTTGTAGGGGGAGCCCGGGGAACTGGACTTGTCAACGACAGCTTCCTTCGCCGGCATTACCCGGATCAGGTGCTAACGGTCGGAGGAACCCATCCTCCCTCTCAGCCCGGTCTCACCGAGCTCCCGTGTTTGCTCTTTCGTCAATGATAGTGATCGAAGAGGCGAGGGTCCCCCGAATCCGGGTCTCGAAGCAACTGGTAGTCCACCTCACGGACGCCCAACGACCTGGATTCGGCCAGCACCCTGGCCTGGGGGGCGACGGCGGTGGCAACCAACACCCCGCGGACCGGTGTGAGCCGTGGGTCGAGCTCCAACTGCGCCACATACCGGGTCAGCTGCTCGACTCCCGAAATCTCACCACGCCGCTTGACCTCCACCGCCACGGTCCCTCCCTCCGGGTCCGTACAGAGCAGATCGATGGGTCCGATGGCGGTCGGGTACTCCCGGCGGATCAGCTTCAAACCTGGGCCGATCACCTCCGGATTGTCAGCGAGCAACTCCTGCAGATGGGTCTCGACCCCGTCCTTGGACAGACCCGGATCCACACCCAACTCGTGCGAGATGTCGGAGAACACCTCATGGATGGTGATCTCCAAACGCTCGCCCTTGGGATTGGTCACCAGCCAGAGTTCCTCCCCCTCATCCAGCGTGTTGGGAGCCGACATCCAGTTGAGCGGTTTGTAGGCGCCCCCGTCGGCATGAACCGCCACGCACCCGTCCGCCTTGATCATTATCAAGCGGCGCGAGCGGGGAAGATGGGCGTCCACCCGGCCCTGGTAGTTGACCGTGCACTCTGCTACAACCAGCCTCATGGCTGGACGGCGTCCGCCCCCAGCATCCGCAGCGCCGCCGCCTCGGCGACGATCGCCTTCTCCAGTTCCCCCAGGTCCAGGCTCTCGTTGGGGGCGTGAATGCCCGAGCCGGGGTCTCCGATCCCGGCCAGCAGGAGGGGAGCATCCGGAAACACCCTCGCAAAGGACGCCAGGAAGGGAATGGTCCCCCCTTCTCCCTTGTCCACCGGAGTCACCCCCCACGACGCCTCCAGGCCCCGGCGCCAAGCGTCGATGGCGGGGTGGGAGGGGACCTGTTGGAATCCTTCCGCTTCCTCCACGAAGTCCACCTTCAACTGCGCTCCCCATGGCAGGTTCTCCCTCAGGTGATCCGAGAGGGCCCGCCGGGCCGACTCGGGGTCCTGTCCGGGAGCGGTTCGCACGCTCACTTTTGCCCTGGCCACGGGCACCAGCAGGTTTATCGCCTCCGATATGGGAGGGGCGTCCACCGCCAGCACCGAGATCGCCGGCTTGGTCCACAGCCGCGACGCCGCCGAACCGGTGCCGATGGTCTCCAAGCCCGCCACGGCCCCCAGGTTCTCGGCCAGGTCATCCACCGGCATCTCCAGATCGGTGACGTCGCTTCGAACCAGGCCCTGCACCGCGACGTCGCCTTCTTCATCGTGAAGGGTGGAGAGGAGGCGGAACAGCGTGGTAATGGCATCGGGGAACAACCCGCCGAAGACACCGGAGTGCCCTCCGAGTTGGGCGGTCCTGACTTCCACATTGCACCCCACGAGTCCCCGGAGTGAAGTGGTGATGGCCGGAACCCCCACCGCCCAGTTGCTGGCGTCGGCTATCACCACCGCATCGCAGGCCAGCACTTCTTCATAGCGCTCCAAGAAGGCCTCCAGGTTGGGCGAGCCGATCTCCTCCTCCCCCTCCAGGAACACTTTCATCCCCACGGGTGGCGACCCGCCGAACGCCCTGGCTGCCCCCAGATGTGCGATCACCCCGCACTTGTCATCGGCTGTCCCCCGCCCGTACATGCGACCCTCCTTAACCACCGCATCGAAGGGTTCGGTGCCCCACACATCAAGGTCGCCGACCGGCTGGACGTCGTAGTGGGCGTAGAGCAGCACGGTTGGGGCGCCCTCGGGGCCGGGCAGATGGCCGTACACGGCCGGATGCGCCCCTTCGACCTCCAGCAACCGGACGTCCCGGTACCCCGATTCCGCCAGGAGCCGGGCACACTCCTCCCCGGCCCGTCTCACCTCTCCGGCGTGGGGCGCCGAAGCGCTGATCGAGGGAATGGACACCAACCCGGCCAGGTGCTCAACCAGTTCGGGAAAGAAGGAAGAGACCGCTTCCCGCAAGTCCTGGTGTGAGGGGGAACCCCCGCTCATCGCCACTCCCACCCGGTCTTGACTGCACCTCCTGCTACGTTGCACCGCATACCGGCAAGATTACCCAGGCCGGGCGGGGGTTGGCCAAAGGAACGCCGACCCGCCATCATCTAGAGGTACGGTGAATTTGAGACTGGCAGGCATCCCGCTCCGGGTGAAGCCCTCCTTCCTGGTGGTTGTGTGCCTGTTGGGGATGCCGATCGTCCGGAATCCCACGGTCGAGCCTCCCGAACTCATCGGGCGGCTGGCAATTTGGGTCGGGGTGGTGCTCGTGTCGGTGATCATCCACGAGTTGGGACACGCCCTCCTGGCCCGGCGATTCGGGGCCGAGGTGACCATGGAACTGTGGGCCCTGGGGGGGCTCACCACCTGGCAGCCCGTCTCGCGGCCGATCACCCCCACCAGGCGGGCGGCCATAGCTGCTGCCGGGTCGGGGCTGGGATTGGTGGTGGGCGGCGCCGTGTACCCGCTGTGGAAGATGGCGGGGCCGCCGGTCGGTCTGGTCTCCCTGGCCTTGGGCTGGATCGTCTGGGTGAACCTGGGCTGGGGCCTGATCAACTGGTTGCCGATCCGCCTCCTCGACGGCGGCCACATTTTCCGTGGAGTCATCGACGCTGTGTGGCCGAAGCGTTCCGATCGGATCGCCAACATCTTCTTCCTCTTCTCGTCGGCGGCGGCCGCCATCGTGGCCTTCCGTTTGCGGTTCCCGATAGCCGGCTTGTTCGCCGCTTTCATGCTCATCATGGAAATCCGACACCTGCTGGGACCGGCGCCAAGGACCAGACGGCCTCCGCCGCCCCCTCCTCCCGAGCGCTTCCTGCTCGACCCACCCCCTCCCACCGATCCGGCCAGTTCGTAGAACGGGCCGCCCCGATAAGGTAGGTATCGACATGGACTTCTCATATACCCCCAAGGTCGAGGCTCTCCGGGAAAAGCTCTGGAAGTTCGTTGAGGAACGGGTTATCCCGTCCGAGCCGATCTACGAGGAGCAGGTCAAGGCCTCCGGCAACCCCCATCACCATCCCCAGATAATGGAGGACCTCAAGGCTGAAGCCCGCGCCCAGGGACTGTGGAACCTGTTCCTGCCCGACGCCGAACACGGTGGAGGACTATCGGTCACCGAGTACGCCCCCCTGGCGGAGATAACCGGTCACAGCCCCGATATCGCGCCCGAAGCCATCAACTGCTCGGCGCCCGACACCGGGAACATGGAGATTCTCCACATGTTCGGAACGCCCTACCAGAAGGAGCGCTGGTTGTATCCCCTGCTGGAAGGCGAGATCCGGTCCGTCATCTCGATGACCGAGCCCGACGTGGCTTCGAGCGATCCCCGCAATATCCGCACACGTATCGAGCGGGATGGAGATGACTATGTGATCAGGGGGCGCAAGTGGTTCTCGTCCGGCGCCGCATCCCCTCGCGCCAAGATGTCGATCGTAATGGGGGTCACCAACCCCGATGCCGATCCGTACCGCCGCCAGAGCATGATCCTGGTGCCGCTCGACATTCCGGGGGTGCACATCGAAGCCACTCCCACCGTGTTCGGATACCAGCATCGGGGAGGCCATGCCACCGTCCATTTCGACCGGGTGCGGGTGCCGGCCGAAAACCTTTTGGGCACCGAGGGATCGGGGTTCGCCATCGCCCAGGCCCGGCTGGGACCGGGGCGGATCCACCACTGCATGCGGGCCATCGGGGCGGCCGAACGATGCTTCGCGATGATGGTGAGCCGGGCCAAGGCTCGCACCGCGTTCCGCAAGACCGTGGCGGAACAGGGGGTGGTCCGGGAATGGATCGCCGAGTCGCGAATGAAGATCGAGCAGGCCAGGCTGCTGGTGCTGAAGACCGCCTGGATGATCGACAAGGTCGGAGTCAGGTCCGCCCGGGTGGAGATCTCCGCTATCAAGGTGGTGGTGCCCGAGATGCTCTGCTACGTCGCCGACCGGGCCATCCAGGTGTTCGGCGCGGCAGGGTTCGTCGACGACTTTCCCCTGGCGTCCTTTTACACCATGGGACGCTGGCTGCAGATGGCCGACGGGCCCGATGAAGTGCATAGGCGTGCGGTGGCGCGTGCCGAGATAGCCCGTTTCGAACCGGGATTCGTACCCGATCTCTACGTTTTCGATTGACCGAGGAAGGAATGCCGATGCTGGAGTACGACACCACTTTCGACTATCTGTGCCCCTTTGCTCGCAATGCCCACGAGGCGGTGGTCAGGGGTCTTGAGGAGGGACGGCCCTGGAAGGTGAATTTCCGGGCGTTCTCCCTGGCGCAGGCCCATACCGCCGAGGGAGAGCCCGCGGTTTGGGAGAACCCCGAGGGGCAGTCGGGACTCGATGCTCTTCAATGGGGAGTAGCGGTTCGCGACACCTGGCCGGAACTGTTCGGCAAGGCGCACCTCTCCATCTACGCCGCCCGTCACGACCGCGGTCTCGATATCGGTGACACCGGGGTGCTGGCCGAAGCGGTGGCCGCGGCGGGCTGCGATCCGGATGCGGTGGCGGAGGTGGTGGCCACGGGAGAGCCCCTGTGCAAGATCGCCGGTGAGCACATGAAGGCGGTCAATGAGTGGATGGCGTTCGGGGTGCCGACCTTCATCACCGCCGGCCAAGCGGTCTTCATCCGGTTCATGGAGAGGAACCGTCTCGACGACCTCGACCGGGCTCTAGAACTCCTCTCCTGGAACCGCCTCAACGAGTACAAGCACACCACCGTCCCGCGTTAGGGGCTGGGGAACAGTCCTCACCCAGACCGACGGCCCGGTCTATGTCTGAAAAACCGGCCTACTTGGCCGCGTCATCGGCGTCCACCCCCACTATCAGGGTGACCAGCCGGTCCATGGAGATGTCCTCGGTGAGTTCCGCCACCTTCTGGCCGTGTCGGAGGACGACCACCCGGTCGGCCAACTCCATCACGTGAGGCAGGATGTGGCTGATCAGCACGACCGCCACCCCGCTCCCGGCGATCTGGCGGGCCAGTTGGAGCACTCTCGAGGACTCCCGGACCCCCAGGGCCGCGGTCGGTTCGTCCATGAACATCCCCGTCTTCGCCCAGAAGGCTCCCCGGGCTACGGCCACCGACTGCTGCTGTCCGCCTGACATCTCTCCGATGGACACCCCTGTGGAGCGGGGAATGTTGACTCCCAAGGCATCTATCTGGGTGAGCGCCTGGGCTTCCATCGCCCCCCTGTCGAGCATGCCTATCTTGCCGGCCAGCCCCTTTCTCAGGACCTCCCTTCCCAGGAACAGATTGGTGACCACATCCCGATCCGGAGCGAGCGCCAGGTCCTGAAAAATGGTCTCAATGCCCAGGTCCCGGGCGTCGGCCGGGGTCCTGAGCACCACGGTTTTACCGTTGACTCGAACCTCACCCGCATCCGGGATCACCGCCCCCGCCAGGATCTTGATCAGTGTGGACTTGCCGGCCCCGTTGTCACCGACCAACGCCGTTATCTCCCCGGCGCGGATCTCGATGTCCACGTTGTCGAGCGCGGTGATCGGCCCGTAGGACTTGCTCAGACCTATCCCCTCAATTACCACCCGACCCTTTTCAAACGACATCAGGCTTCCTCCGTTCCGGCGCGGAGTCCCCGGAAGACGCCCCTTCCTCCCAGCGTCCGCCCGGAGAGTTGATCGGTGGCCACGGCCCCAACCAGCAACAATCCCCTCGAGATGTCCTGGTAGGGCGCCGGCAGTCCCATCAGGTTGAGGGAGTTGGCGATGATGCCCAGCAGCACTACCCCGAGAATCGTACCGGTTATCGAACCGCGGCCTCCGGTCAGGGCCGTTCCGCCCACGATCACCGCCGCGATGATCTCCAACTCCCTGCCCTGGCCCCCGTAGGGAAACGCCGATCCGGCCTGGCTGGTGAGAACCACCCCGGCCAACGCCGAGAAGAACCCCGACGCCAGGAAAACCCCCCAGGTGATCTTGGGGACGCTGATCCCGGCCCGGCGCGCCGCTTCGGGACTGCTGCCCACCGCGTAGATGTGGGCGCCCACCTTGGTGTATCGCATCACGAAACCGATCACGGCAAAGGCCACCACAGTGTAGAAGACCGGTTTCGGAATCCCGAGGGCCGATCCCTGCCCCAGGTTGACATAGGACTCGGCAGGGATGAATACGGATCTTCCACTGTTTATCACAAACGCCACGCCCCTGGCGATGAAGGCCGTGCCGATGGTGGCGATCAGCGAGTTGACCCGGAATTTCACGACGATCACCCCGTTCACGAATCCCATCAGCAGGCCCACAACCAGGGCCCCGAGAATCGCCACCGGCACCGGGAGTTCCTGGACCAGGAGGGCCCCGGCGGTCATCCCCGACAGGCCCATCGTGGCCGCCACCGACAGATCGACGTTGCCCGAGATCAGCATGGGCGTGGAAACGGCCGCCACGATCCCGGTGATGGCCACCGCCCGGGCCACGTTGAGGAAGTTGCCCGCCTGGAAGAAGAACGGGCTGACCATGGTCATGGCGATGCCGATGGCCACGATCGCCATGGCGAGCCCGAGCGAACGCCGACTCCCGCCGACGTTCGCTCGGGTCCTACGGCTGGGGCCACCCGAATGTGGCTTCGGGCCGATCACAGTTCGATAAAACCCCTAATTGGTTATCAGCACTTCGCCTGATCGATGCTTGCTGCGTCAACCACCGTGGCTTGAGGATAGATCTCCGACGGGATCGGATTCCCTTCCGCAATGTCCTGGGCGATCGCAATGCCGTACTCACCCCAGAGTTGGGGGACGAAGTCCACCGAGGTGAGGAACGTCGGATCGTTGGCGCACAGCGGACCAACCGACTCCTGGGAGAGACCCACGCCACCGGCGATCGAGGTCTCGGCGCGACCCGACTCGCGGAGGGCGTTCACCATTCCGAGAGTCCGCAGGTCGTTGATGCCGAAGCCCATGATGTTCTGGGTGTCGGGGTGGGCGGTCAACCAGTCGGCCACGTTGGCCTGGTCGGTCACGATGTCCGAGGGGCATTCGAGTTCGTGAATGTTGTCATCACCGACGTCGAAGGACTCCTTGACCACTTCCCGGAATCCGATGATGGATGCGTAGGGACTGGTCCGGTCCTGCACGAAGGCGGAGTGGGCGCAGAGGAGGACATCGACGTCACCGGTCGTCCAACCCCTGCCTTCGGCCACCGCGATCAGGTACTCCGCCTGGGCGCGGCCGACGGCGTACCACTCGCCGCCACCGAAGAAGGGCTGGCCCTCATGCGGCACGGAGTGGGCGACGGCCGGGATGCAGGCCTCTTTGTACTTGCTCATGATCGCCGGGTTCAGGTTGGCGAGGACGTTCATCGAGAGGACCACATCCGGGTCGTGCTGGACGACCAGGTCGGCAACCACCAGAGGCTGCTCCTCACTCGGATAGAGGTTGTCGAACTCGGTGACGTCGGTCTCCGACGCGGCAGCCGCCACCCGGAAACTCTCGTTGGCCACGATCAGGGTGTCGAACACGTTGTCCTCCGGGGTCCAAGCGAACCGGTAATTGGCATCGCCGTCCTTGCGGAGCACCGCCTGATAGACATCGGGGTGATCATCGGTCTCGACGAATGAGCAACTGGCCTCGTCCCACAGCATCCAGGTTGCGGCGGCCGCCTGCTCGGCATTGGCAATGGTCGTCGGCAATTCCATTACCACCTCGCCCAGAAGGCTGGCGGGCTCCTCCGGTGTCTCGGGGGCCGCGGTGGTCTCGGGCGCGGCAGTTGTGGCAGGCGCCGCGGTCGTAGCGGCTGAATCGTCCTCATCTCCGTCGCCGCAGGCTGAGACGATCAGCGCCAGAGCCAAGAATGTGGCGATTACCGCACGTGGGAACCTCTGCATAATTCTTCTCCTTTAGGGCTTCGCCTTCATTATTGCCAGCCGACATTCCCCTGGTGGCTGTAAGTAGGATAATTTTCTTCTTCAAAATCCCTCTTGAACCATCGGTAGGGTCTTTGGTCAGATGACGAAGCGATACTCTTGCGCCGACTACGGCTGGCCTTCACTCAAGCATCCCACAGTGATGGCGGTTGCCAAGGACTTGGGATACCAGGGTCTCGACATCGGCATTTTCGGAGAAGTGACCCACGTCAAGGTCTCGGATCTGCAGCACTGGCGGCAGGAATCGGCCCGGATCAGCAGGAATCTCAGCACTCTCGGTCTCCAGTGCTCCGATGTGTTCCTGATACCAAGCGTCGACCTGTCCTGTTTGACCCCGTCTCATCCGGATCCGGTCCAGCAAGCCGAAGCCATCCGGATCTTTGAGCGGGCGGCTCTCCTGACCCGGGACCTGCAGGCGTCAGGTTTGACAGTCTGTCCCGGAGTTATGAACGAGGGGGACACCCACCGAGAGGCATTGCGAAGGGCCGCCCGGTCGCTTCGAGCCCGTGTCGAGATAGCGTCTTCCCATGGACTCGAGTTGTCGGTCGAACCGCATTGGGGTTCATTGATCGACACGGCGGAGAAGGTGTGGGACCTGTTGGAAGCAGTGGAGGGACTGACCCTCACCCTCGACGTCTCGATGATGTTCTTCTGCGGGATGA
>JAPPKR010000165.1 GCA_028819835.1 bacterium
CAGACTGGGCACTTTCGGTGATCGACTCTGGGCACTTTCGATGATCGCCGTCAGTAGCACCAGTGGTGTCCACCGGAGCATCAATGGTGCGGGTGGCTACGCCCTTGTCGTTGGTTTTCACCTTGTAGGTGTTATCAGACACAAGCGCCGAGCGCGCGTCGTTGCTGTAGAGCTGCACCTGGAAAGTGATCTCCACGTTGGGCTTGGTCACGTTCGCGCCTTCGCTGTCCTGGAGTTGGACAGTGAGAGTCACGCTCTTGGTCACGTCCAGATCCACCGTGTAAACGGCCCCTGCCCTTGCTTGGGCGTTTATGCCGTGGGTCAGTTTCAACGCTGAAGCATCGTTCGATGAGGTGATAGTGACGGTCTCAGAGTCGACGGTGTCGCTGTCGAACTTGTCACCGACCTTACCGGTCCAGGTGTAGTACACCCTGGTCTCGCCCTCATTGGCGCCCTGACCGGTGAGGAAGATGTTGCCCCTCGCGTCGGTAGCGGAATCGTTTTCGTCCTGTTCACAGGCGATACCGTCCACCGACTCGGCAGAGGCCTTGCAGGTCCCGTTCTCGTTGAGACCGTCCTCCGTGTGGAATACATCGACCTTCATGTCAGACATTGGCTCGAAAGCGTCTGACCGATAGGAAACCGAAACCACCGAGTCGTTGATGGATCCGAAGCCCTTGGTCTTGGACGCCTGGATGCTCAATCCGGACGGGCGAGCGTTGGAGTGATCCAGGAGACCGGCCATGAACCCGGCCATCGCCGCACGAGTGATATCCGAGTCCGGTGCATAAGCCGTGCCGGAGATACCCGAAGCCACGCCCAACTCCCACAACTGGGTGATAGCGTCATACTCGTCCTTGGTCGTTCTACCCAGATCGGTGAACGGCGACTCTACCGGCTTGTCCGAGTCGTTGCTCTTCGCCACATCAGACGGCAACGTCCCATACTTGGTCGGCCCATCAGCAATCGGGTCCATCTTGTCCATCAAACGCTGAATGAACAAAGCCATATGATCGCGCTTGACGTTGTCTGACGGTGCGTAGGTGGTCGTCGTCATGCCCTTGGTGATTCCCAAGTCGTACAACTGCGCGATGGCGGTCTGCGACTCGGACGAAAGGTCACCGGTGTCGGTAAAACCCGGATCGGACGGATCGGACGCCACCTCAATACCCACCAGACCGGCCAGACGGGTCAGGAACAACGCCATGTGCTCACGGGTGACCGACATCAACGGCGAGTAGGTACTGCCGTCACCAGTGCCCTTGGTGATCCCGTAGTAAGCGATACAGTCAATGTCACCGGCGTTGGCATGGCCAGCAGGAACATCAGTGAAGTCCGCCGAGCCCACACCCTCGCAGGCATCGAAAGTAGCCGTATAGTCCGCTTTCGGATCAGCAGCAACAGCAGGCGCCGCGACCATCACACTGGCCACCATGGCCAGGGCCGCGAGCACCGCGATGTGCCGCCGGTACTTAAGTGCAGTAAACATAAGTTTACTTACCTCCTTATAGCAAGCTTGCATTTACCAAATCGAGAGCCTCGTAACTCAACGAACGTCACACACTGCTCCCGACAAGTTTTCAAGACCCAATCCTAGACAAATCGTTACACCTGGGAGCCACATTTGGCACCGGCGGCGCCGGAGCCCCATTGGCCGCTTCCCAGGAGCGTTCCGCAGACTGAAATACCAGGTCAGAGCCCCTATCTAAGGAAGGAACCCCTACGGGCCCGATCGTTACAACCTCTGCAGTGCGAAAACCCGGGTCGTCTAGTGCGTTTTTTCACACCTTTTGCGTCGCGAACGGCGGCGGAAGCTTTTAGATCCGGATCGCCGGTGTGGGGACTTCGTCCGCTCGTTGCACGGCGAAGCCGGGTCGCATCGCCCGGCAACACTCCAACGCTGTGGAAAAACCCGATTCCTGTGGGAGGGGACGGAACGGGCCGGTTTGAGCCCTCAGTAGACGGAGAAGCCTCCGTCGATGCGGATCTCGGCGCCGGTGGTGAAGGCGGAGGCGTCGGAGGCGAGGTAGACGGCGATGCCCTCGAACTCCTCTGGGGTTCCCCACCTCCCCAGGGGGACGCGGTCTTTGACGTAGCGGTTGAAGTCGTCGTTCTGTCGTTGCAGCCCGGTCATCTCGGTGGCGATCCATCCCGGGCTTACCGCGTTGACGCGGATGCGGTGGGGCGCCAGGGAGACCGCCAGGGTCTTCACCAGTCCCAGTTGTGCGGCCTTGCTGGCCGCGTAGTGGGGGAGGTAGGGGATGCCGAAGTGGGCGGCGACCGAGGAGGTGACCACGATCGAGCCTCCCTCGCCCTGTTCGATCATCGCAGCGGTGGCGGCGCGGACCGGGAGCATGGTGCCGGTGGCGTTGACCTTCATCACCAGTTCCCAGGCCCGGGTGGAGATGTCGGGGAACGTGGCGCTCCGGCCGATGCCGGCGTTGGCGAACAGGACGTCGATCCTCCCGAACCGCTCGAGGGTGGTCTGAAGGGCGTCGTCGACCTGTTGTTCCGATGAGACGTCGCACGAAACCGCCAGGGCCTCGGCGCCCAGGCTCTGAAGTTGGCCCACCGCGGCCTGGTTGTATTCGTCCGAGCGGCCCCACACCGCCACCGCGGCGCCCGCCTTGGCCAACCCCCGGGCCATCCCGAGGCCGATCCCCCGGTTTCCCCCGGTGACCGCGGCCACTTTTGCGGTCAGATCGAACAGGTCCATGGAGGGGTCAGGTTAACAAAGGACTCTCTCTGCCTGGCTTGCGTCTTGGATGTCCATATAATTCAGGACGGCAATAGAGGGGAGCGCCTTGAGGAGGGCGCCGACAGGGAAAGGGGTATAACGATGGCGGAAACCGAAGTCCGACAGCCCGAGTACGACAAGACAGGCGATCTCAGGGATCAGATCCATGGTGTTCGCCTGGAGGTCAGGGATCAGATCCATGGTGTTCGCCTGGAAGTGGAGAAGCTTCGTACGGATATGACCGACCAGGTTGGTGGTGTGCGTCTGGAGGTGGAGAAGGTGCGCACTGAAGTAGCCAGAACGGAGACGACGCTGGTCGAGAAGATCGGCGGGGCGGAGTCCAGGCTGTCCGATCGGATGGACGGACTCGAGAGAAGCCTCCGCGGTTGGATGGTGATCGGGGTGTCCGTAATCGGGGCGATGATCGCTCTGTTGGGGCTGTTTGGCTGACAGCCGCCGGTAAGGGGCCGCTCCGATCCGACGCGTCCGGGGTCTGGTCGGGTCCTGCCGGTATGAGGGGTGTGGGGTGGTGGCCTCTCGCCTTCGGTGTGAACCGACAGCCTGGAGCATGAGTCGCACGGCGACAGGTTGATCCCGTTTCTGTGGTCAAGTCCGGCGACCTGGGGTGTCGACCGGTGCTTTCGGGTCAGCGGGGGCCCGCCACGTTGACGGTGACGATGTCGACGTCGTGGTACTTCTGGTGGCGCACCGAGGAGGCGTAGTGGCGCAGCAGCCGGAACGACATCTCCCGCGCGTCGGGTAACTCCGGGGCGTCTCTTACATAGGACAGCCGGTCCTCCAGATTCTCACCGTCGGATCCGCACAGGAACTCCAACTCTACCCCGCCGCCGGCGGGCCGGGCCGTGACGACCAGGTGCCGGGGCTCTGTGGAGGAGTCGTCCTCTTCGGAAAGGAGGCTGGAGAGCGTCTCCTCGCCCACCAGCACCAGCCGGTCCTCCAGGGCGGGGTCCCAGCGGGATCGGGAGGCTAGGTCGCGGAGGAGGCCCTCCAGTTTGGGCAGGGCGTCCCAGTCGAGGGGGAGGTCCAGCTTCTTTCTTCTCGAACCGGTGGCCTCCATGAAGGCCATCATGACGATGGCCACAATGGCGCCGCCGGTCATGCCGTTTCCGAACAGCACTCCCCAGAACCCCTCACCGAGGAGGTCGGGGAAGATCCATCCGTTCTGGAACCCCGCGCCCATCCAGAAGGAGACCCCGACCAGGAGGGCCTTCCGGTGGTCCAGGCCGTCCTGGACGACGATCTTGGCGCCCTGGACGAACAGCAGGCTCACCAGCACCAGCATGTAGGCGGCGGCCACGGGCGGGGGGATGGAGATCAGCAGGGCGGCGGCCTTGGGGAGGAAGGCGAATCCCAGGAAGAAGGCGCCGATGATGACGCCCACCCGCCGCGAGGCGACGCCGGTGACCTCGGCGAGGGAGATGCTGGTCGAATAGGTGGTGTTGGGGAGGGTCCCGGCGATGCCGGACAGTAGGTTCCCCATGCCGTCGGCGTTGAGGGCCCCCTGCACCACCCGGAAGTCGGTGGCCCGGGGGACGCGGCGGGAGACCCGCTGGATGGCGACCCCGTCGCCCAGGGTCTCTATCGCCCCCACCAGGGTGACCACCACGAACGCCGGCAGGAGCTCCCAGAACTCCGGCCCGGGGGTCAGGTCCAGTCCCGGCCAGGACGAGAACGGGGCTCCGATCCAGGAGGCGTCGAGGACCGGATCCAGGTCGTAGAGGCCGAAGGGCGCGGCCACCAGACAACCCACCGCCACCCCTATCACGGGCGACCAGAGGCGGAAGGCGGGGGGAGCCCGCAGGATCAGTCCTCCCACCGCCAGCAGGGTGACCAGGGCCGCGATCGGCGCGGCGGCGTCGCTGGCTTCGGCGGGCACGTCCGTCAGGGCATCGAAGATCAGCGGCATCACCGTGGCGGCGATCAGCATGATCACCGTGCCGGCCACCACCGGGGTGAACACCCGGCGCAGCCAGGAGAGCCGGTTGGCCATCAGGAACTGGAAGAGCGACGACACCACCACCAGGCTTGCCATGGTGGCCGGGCCGCCGTCCACCAGGGCGGCCACGCACACCGCGATGAAGGCTCCCGAGGTGCCCATGATCAGCACGTGCCCCGATCCGATCCGTCCCAGCCTGCGGGCCTGGAGGGCGGTGGTGAGCCCGCTGATCACAAGCGCCGCGAACACCCCCCAGGTGATGTAGCTCTCGGCCTGGTCGGCGATGCGGGCCACGATCACCACGGTGAGGACCACCGGCGCCACGATCACCGCCGCGGCCTGGAGGCCGACGCCGAGGGCCACCGGCAGGGGCGGGTTCTCGTCCGGTTCGTAGCGGACCGCGTTGTTCTCGTGCGCCTGGGTCATAGGTGGGGCCTCGGATGTCTCTTTGTCGCCGGGTCGAATGATATGAACGCGAACCGCGTTTTCCGGGCAATCGATGAGGAGCTCTTAGATTTCGTCCCCTCCGGTTGGTGGAGAGGGTTCGGGCGGCGGACGGTCCGGGGGAGCCGGGAGTCTGCCAGAATGGGGCCTAGGAACGATCGGAGGAGCGAGCAGAACATGGAACTGGCGGACCGGGTGGCGGTGGTGACCGGGGGCGGGAACGGGATCGGGGAGGCAATGTGCCGGAGGTTCTCCTCCGAGGGAGCTTCGGTGGCGGTGGTGGACCTGGACGGAGACGCCGCCCGGCGGGTTGCCGGGGAGGTCGGCGGGCTTTGGTTCGGCGCCGACGTGTCGTCTGAGACCGACACCCGGGCGGTGGTTGACGAGGTGGAGGACCGCCTGGGGCCGATCGATCTCTATTGCGCCAACGCAGGCATCGGGATGGAGGGGGGCGTGGAGACCTCCGATGCCGACTGGCAGCGGATCTGGGAGATCAACTTCATGTCGCACGTGTACGCGGCGCGGGCCGTGCTGCCCGGGATGCTGGCCCGGGGAGAGGGGTACCTCCTCCACACCGCGTCGGCGGCGGGGCTTCTGACCAACCTCGGCGCGGCCGCCTACTCGGTGACCAAGCACGCGGTGGTGTCCCTTGCCGAGTGGCTGCAGATCACCTACCGCGACCGGGGCCTTCGGGTCTCCGCGCTGTGCCCCCAGTTCGTCTTCACCGAACTCCTGGACGACCTGTTGCCCACCGGGATGATGTCCATGGCCGACCAGGTGGGGCTCTCCCCCGACCAGGTGGCCGAGGCGGTGGTGGAGGGACTTCGCGCCGAGAGTTTCCTGATCCTTCCCCATCCGGAGGTGAGCGGGTACTTCGCCTACAAGGCGACCGACTACGACCGGTGGCTCCAGGGGATGGCCCGGTTGCAGTCGCGGCTGGGAATCGAGATGCCCTCTCCCTGATGAGGCTGCTGGTGGCCAACCGGGGCGAGATCGCCCGGCGCATCTTCCGGACCTGTGAGGAGATGGGCATCGAAACCGTGGCGGTGTTCTCCGAGCCCGACCGGGAGGCGCCCTTCGTCTCCGAGGCCGACCTGGCGGTGAGCCTGGGAGGCCACAGCGCCGCCGAGTCCTACCTGCGGGGGGACGCCATCGTGGAGGCGGCCTTGCGGGTGGGAGCCGACGCGGTCCACCCCGGGTATGGCTTCCTGGCCGAGGACGCCGGGTTCGCTAGACAAGTCATCGGGGCGGGGCTGACATGGATTGGCCCTCCTCCCCGGGCGATGGAGTTGATGGGGGACAAGCTGGCCGCCAAGGAGTTGATGGCCCGAGCGGGAGTACCGGTGCTTGCGGGAGTGCTTCCCGAGGAAGCTTCGGAGATCGGCTTCCCGGTGATGGTGAAGGCCGCGGCGGGCGGAGGAGGCCGGGGGATGAGGGTCGTTCGCTCGGGCGAACGACTGGAGGGAGAGGTAGAGAGCGCCCGGCGGGAGGCGGAGGCGGCGTTCGGCGACCCGAGGGTGTTCCTGGAACCGCTGGTGGAGGATCCCCGTCACATCGAGGTGCAGATCATGGCGGATGTCCACGGAAACACCGTGGCGCTCTTCGAGCGGGAGTGCTCCATCCAGCGGCGGCACCAGAAGATCGTCGAGGAGGCGCCCTCTCCCTTCGTGGACGCAGGGCTTCGCCGGAGACTGTCGGAGGCGGCGGTGGCCGCCGCGGAGGCGGTGGGCTACGTGGGAGCGGGCACGGTGGAGTTCCTGGTGGCGGGGGACGGGGAGTTCTGGTTCCTGGAGATGAACACCCGCCTGCAGGTGGAGCACCCGGTGACCGAGGAGATCACCGGCCTCGACCTGGTGCGCCTCCAGATCGAGGCCGCCCGGGGTGACGACCTGTCGGCGGCACTGGAGGGGGTAACGGCACGCGGGCACGCCATAGAGGCGCGGATCTACGCGGAGGACCCGGGGGCGGGCTTTTTGCCCACCGCCGGGAGGATGCACCGCTTTGAGCTCTCGGCGCCGGGGATCCGGGTGGAGACCGGGGTGGAGTCCGGCGACGAGATCGGGGTCCACTACGACCCGATGCTCGCCAAGGTGGTGGCATGGGCGCCGACGCGCTCCGAGGCGGCGGCGCTCCTGTGCCGGGCGCTCCGGCGAGCGGAGATCCACGGGCCCGTCACCAACCGGGACCTGCTGGTGCGGGTCCTCGAGCATCCGGAGTTCCGGGTCGGCCGCACCGACACCGGCTTTCTGGATCGCCACTCCCCGGCGGAGTTGGGCCGCCCGCTCCCCACCGAATCGGAGGAGCGCCTGGCGGCGGTGGCTGCCGCGCTTTCGGCCCAGGCGGGACGGCGGGAGTCGGCTCAGGTGCTGTCGACCATCCCCAGCGGGTGGCGCAACAATCCCTCCCAGTTGCAGGTGGTGGACCTAGTGGGTGCCCGGGGGGAGATCCGGGTGGGATACAGCCTCTCGGGCGGGGTGGTGGTCGAGGTGGATTCAGAGCGGGTCCCGGTCACGAGCCTGTCTGAGTGCGGTCCCTCCCGGGTGGGGCTGGAGGTGGACGGGGTGTTGGCGTTCTACCGGGTCAACCGGGTGGGAGACACCCACTACGTGGACGGCCCGGGCGGGCTGTCGGTGCTGGTAGAGAAGGACCGCTACCCGGCGCCGGGCGGGCCTGAGCAGTCGGGGTCGCTCCAGGCGCCCATGCCCGGGCGGGTGGTGGAGGTTGCGTCGGCGCAGGGCGACGAGGTGGAGAAGGGACAGGTGCTGGTGGTGATGGAGGCGATGAAGATGGAGCACGGGTTGCGCGCTCCCCACCCGGGCAAGGTGGTCTCGGTGCTGGCCGCCCCCGGAGAGCAGGTGGAGAGTGGACAGGTGCTGGTGGTCATGGCAGAATGAGAACCGAGAAAGGAGGACGCAGTTGAGCGAGAAGCTTGGATTCATCGGGCTGGGGATTATGGGAGGGGGGATGGCGGCCAACCTCTTGGCGGCCGGCCATGAGGTGACGGTCTGGAACCGCACGGCTTCGCGGATGGAGCCGCTGGTGGAGATGGGCGCCTCGGCGGCCGGGTCGCCCCGGGAGGTGGCCGAGGGCTCGTCGGTGGTGATGATCTGTGTCTCCGACACCCCCGACGTGGTGGCGGTGACCGAGGGGCCCGACGGGATCCTGGCCGGCCTGTCGGCGGGCTCGGTGGTGGTGGACCACTCCACGATCAGCCCGTCGGAGACCCGGCGCCTGGCCGGTCTGGCCGAACAGGCGGGCTCGGGGTGGCTGGACGGGCCGGTCAGCGGGGGGAGCGAGGGCGCCGCGCTCGGCACACTCTCGATAATGGTGGGCGGCGAGGCCTCCCAACTGGAGCGGGTGCGGCCCTATCTGGAGGCGATGGGAAAGAGCATCACCCACACCGGTCCGGTGGGGTCGGGACAGATGGTGAAGCTGGTCAACCAGGTGCTGGTGGTGGTGAACCAACTGGCGGTGTCTGAGGCGTTGTTGCTGGCCGAGGTGGGGGAACTGGACCTGGAGGCCACCCTGTCGGCGGTGACCGGCGGGGCGGCCGGGTCGTGGATGCTTGCCAACCGGGGACCGCAGATGATCGTGCGCGACTGGCGCCCGGGGTTCACCATCGACCTCCAGCAAAAGGACCTGCGCCTGGTCCTGGAGGCCGCCGACGAACTGGGCGTGCCCCTTCCGGGGACCGCCCTGGTGTTCCAGCTCTACCGGGCCCTGCAGCGCCGGGGCCTGGGTGCGGAGGGCAATCACGCGCTGGTGAAGGCCCTCGAGCACATCGTGGGCGCCGAGGTGGGGTCGGAACAGGGGTAGCGATGGCGGACGTGATGGAGCAGGTGGTGTCCGACCTGGCCGGGGAGCAGGAGGCGCTGGACCGCCTGGTGGCCGGCCTGGACGACGCCGGGTGGGCGACCGACACCCCGTCTGAGGGGTGGACCGTGGCCGACCAGATCAGCCATCTGGCCTACTTCGACCAAAAGGCCGCCGAGTCGGTGACCGAACCCGAGGGCTTCGCGGCAGAGGTGGCGGCGTTGATAGCCTCCGGCGACCTCAGGGGACTGGAGGCCGACATCATGGTGCGGGGGAGGGCAATGTCGGGGACCGGACTGCTCAGGTGGTGGCGGGAGGCCCGCGAATGCCTCCATTCGGCGATGCGGGGGTTCGATCCCGATGAGCGGGTCCCCTGGTACGGACCGCCGATGAGGGCGTACTCGTCCGCGCAGGCCCGGCTAATGGAGACCTGGGCGCACGGCCAGGACGTAGCCGACGCGCTGGGCGTGGACTACCCGGCCACCGACCGGATCTATCACGTGGCGGAACTGGGGATCAAGACCTTCTCGTGGAGCTTTCGCAACCGGGGTCTCACCGTGCCCGACGAGCGGGTCCGGGTGGTGCTGCGGGGATCATCGGGACGGGTCTGGGTATGGAATGAGGGCTGCGACGCCAACATCACCGGCCCTTTGCGCGACTTCTGCCTGGTGGTGACCCAGCGCCGGCATGCCGCCGACACCCGCCTGGTCGTCCAGGGCGGACCCGCCCGCCGCTGGATGCAGATCGCCCAGGCCTACGCGGGACCGCCCGGCCCCGGGCGTCCCCCCTCGGAGGACTAGCTCAGGGTCCCACCCGCCGCGCTGCCGCGCACGCCTATACGCGTAGGTCTGGCAAAACCAGGAGTCCGGATTGGACCAATTTGTGTTTGGAGGGGTTGTAAAATGCCCTTGTAGGTGATCCGCTGTAAGGAGGGAGTTATGAAGGAGGGAGTTTTTACGGTACGGCACAACGCGTTGGCAATTTATGACCTGCTTATGGGTTATCAGGACATCACCATTGAAGATGCACAGCGGAGATTGCACCTCTCTGATGAGGAATTGGAAGAGGCCCTTGAGGTGCTTCGTGAGTCGTACCGAAAAGTCTTCGGTGAGCTAGACAGGCCTGTGACTGTTCGATGGAGTGGTTGATTGCCCTGGCGATCGTCGCCGGGAACACGATCACCGTATTGATAGTGCAACTGTTCGGGAATCGGAGGCAGAAGGCAGAGACAGAGTTCAGCATTGTGCAGGCTCAGCATGTGGTGCTGAAGGATCTGTATGCCGCCCTTGAGAGATCCCAACAGCTACTGGAGATAAAGGAGCAGCAACTGAACATCCTGCGCCAGGATCTCGTCCTCCACCGGTAGGTCAACTTGTCTCGGCTCAGGCACCGTCACTCGACTCGCCCCCATGGGGGAATAGTTTGTCCGAAGTGGCAATAAAGCCCCCGTCCCAGGGGTTGACTTGCCTGGTCTTGGGGCTGATACTGGGAGGACAGCTACAAAACCTCCGGTCCGGGTACCGAGCTCACCCGGTCCGCGACACCCGAGGTCACACGACGAAAAGATCGGTCTCACCCGAAGCTGGTTTTTCGCGACTTCACGGCTGGTGGTGGCGGTGGGGGAGGGCCCATCGGGGACCCCCGATTCCCCGGTTTTTCGCGACTTTTCCACGGGTTTCGCGGTATCTGCCGGGCTTCGGCTAGAAGGCGATCGGGGTGAAGCTGGTGAAGAAGGCGACTCCGCCGAAGATCAGGCCGAGGAGCGACTGGATCTGGCGTTCGGGTTGGCGGATGGCCACCCACCCCATGATCGCCGCGATGCCTCCCAGGATGAAGGAGACCGGGTAGTCGGAGTAGGTGAACTGGGAGACGAAGTAGGAAAAGGCCCGGGCGGCCAGGGCGAGGCTCCCCACCACCAGGGTGGTGGTGGCCAGGTAGTTGGGGGGCTGTTTGGCCATTCGGCGGTCCTTCCGGTCTTCGTCCCCCTCGCGGCGGATACTACCGGGCGGTAAGATGGCGGCAGATGAGTGACACCCCCCGGATCGACTGCGTGCTTAGGGCTGACGCCGGGCTGGGGGAGAGCCCGGTGTGGGACACCGAACGCGGGGCGCTCTGGTGGGTCGACATTCCCGGGCGGGCGGTCCACTGCTACGACCCGGAGTCGGACCGGGACACCGCAACCTCGGTCTCCGTCACGCCGGCCGCCCTGGCCGTACGGACGCGGGGCGGGCTGGTGCTGGCCACGGACGACGGTTTCTGGGCCTTCGACCCCGGTGACGGGGGGATTTCCCAGTTGGCTCCCGACCCCGAGCCCGATCTCCCCCGCAACCGGCTCAACGACTCCCGCTGTGACCGCCAGGGGCGCTTCTGGGCGGGGAGCATGCACGACCCCACCTCCGATAAGGTGGCGGCGGGACGGCTCCACCGGCTCGATCATGACCTCTCGGTGAGCACCTTCGGAGGCGGCCTGGGGGTCTCCAACGGCCTGGCCTTCTCTCCCGACGGGCGCACCATGTACCACGCCGACACCTGGGCCGAGACCGTGTGGGCCTACGACTACGACCCCGACGCGGGCGTCCCCTCTGCCCGGCGGGTGTTCGCCGAGTTCCATGACCTCCCGGGGCGTCCCGACGGGGCGGCGGTGGACGAGTCGGGGTGCTACTGGGTGGCCCTGGCCAGGGGAGGACAGATCGTCCGGGTGACTCCCCGGGGAGAGCGCGACCGCGTGATCTCGTTTCCGGTGAGCGCCCCCACCATGGTGGCCTTCGGGGGACCGGGGCTCGACACCATGTACGTCACCACCATGGGGTCGGGGGCGGTGGGCCCGGACGCGGCCCGCCCGGGGCTGGACGGGGGGCTGTTCGCGTTCGATCCGGGGTGCCGGGGGCTCCCCGAGCCGAGATTCGGGGGTTAGGGAATGATCCGCAACCTCGCCAAGCAGAAGCTTTTGTCCGGGGAGACGGTGGTGGGGTGCTTCCTCAAGTACGCCGAGGCGGACCTCGCCGAGTACGTGGCCCTTCTGGGCTGGGACTTCCTGGTCTTCGACGGGGAGCACGGGACTATCGAGCCGGGGGACCTCTCCGGTCTGGCGCGGGCCTGCGAACTCCACGGGGTCACCCCGATCGCCCGGGTGCCCACCAACCTCCCCCACCCCATCCTGCGCTTTTTGGACACCGGCGTCCACGGGGTGCACGTCCCCTGGGTGAACAGCCCCGAGGCGGCGGAGGCGGCGGTCCGGTCGGTCAAGTACCACCCCCGGGGAGTCCGGGGGTTGGCCAGCAACCGGAGCGGCGACTACGGGCTTTCCGAACCCGTGGACCGGTTCATGGAGCGGGCCAACCGGGAGACGATGACCGTGATCCACATCGAGACCATCGAGGCGGTGAACTCCATCGAGGGGTATCTGGAGGTCGACGACCTGGACGTGCTGTTCCTGGGGCCCAGCGACCTCTCCCAGTCCATGGGGCTGGCGGGTCAAAAGGGCCATCCCGACCTGGTGGCTGCCATGGACAGGGTGGCCGCGGCGGTGGCGAACTCCGACAAGATCCTGGGAGTGTTCGCCCCCACTGGAGAGGACGCCGCCGAGTGGGTGGGGAAGGGAGCGCGCTATGTCGTCACCGGGATGGAAGGGTTCCTCCGGGCCGGCATGGCCGAATACATCGACGGGGTTCGCCGACTGTAGGGATCAGCCCCCCGTCACCAGCCTCATGAGATTCCGGGCGCGCGGGTCGAGATCGGCGTCCGCTCGCCAGACTCCCACTATCTGCCGGCGGGCCACCAGTGGACCTTCGGTCAGGGCGTCTCCGGGTTCGGCGACCTGGCGGGGGAGGACCGTGCGGGCATAGCCCAGCACCGCCATCTGGCGGAGCACTGTGGGGTTGGCCGACTCGAGGGCCACCTGGGGGCGGATGCCCTGCTGGGCGAGACCCTGGTCCACCAGCAGCCGGGTCCGCGAGCCCGGCGGGTAGAGGGCCCAGCCATGGGGAGACCGCCCCGGGGGGGAGTAGATGTGCATGCCCTCGGTGGTGATCGGTTCCGAGCGGTAGGCCGGCCCGGCCGGGCCCACCACGAAGGCCAGGTCGATCCGGTAGTCGTCCAGCATTCCCAGGAGCGCCTCCGAGTCGTCCACCACCAACTGCAGGTCGATGCCGGCGTGCTCGGTGCGGAGCCGGGACAGCCCCGGAGGAAGGGTGTAGAGGCCGACGGTGTCGATCATCCCCACCCGCAGCGTCCCCACCTCCCCTCTCTCCCAGCTCCGGAGCCAGCGCTGGAGTTCGGCGGTCTGGCCGATCACTCCGTCGGCGTAGCGGGCCACCCGCCTTCCGGGTTCGGTGAGGACCCGCCGGCGCCCGGCCTTTCGGAACAGCGGCGCGCCGAGGCGGCGGGACAACTCGGCCAGCGAATGGGACAGGGCGGGCTGGCTGATGCGCAGTTCGGCGGCCGCGTCGGTGAAGGACCCGCGCCGCTCCACCTCCTGGAGGCCGCGCAGGCTGGTGAAATTGAGTGAGGGTAAATCCATAACGATTACTTATGATTTATTATAAAAACATTTATTTGACTAATCAAAGTCGGCCGGGCAGACTAGTCGGGGTCGGACACACAGAGGATGTAACAGTGAAAGAAATCAGAGTGGCCATCGTGGGCGTGGGGAACTGCGCCTCCTCGCTGGTGCAGGGGGTGGAGTACTACCGTGACGCACCCGCCGACCAGATGATCCCCGGGCTGATGCACCCCTCCCTGGGTGGATACCACGTGCGCGACATCCGGTTCGTGGCCGCTTTCGACGTGGACGCCGCCAAGGTGGGACAGGACCTGTCCAAGGCGATCTCGGCCGGGCAGAACAACACCGTGGCGTTCTCCGATGTCTCCCACCTGGACGTGACCGTGCAGCGGGGCCCCACCCTGGACGGGATCGGCTCGTACCTGGCCGACCTGGTGGAGGAGTCGGCGGTCCCCGAGGGCGATGTCGCCGAGGCGCTGCGCCGGGCCCGGGTGGACGTGGTGGTCTCCTACCTGCCGGTCGGCTCGCAGAAGGCCACCGAGTACTACGCGCGCCAGGCCCTCGAGGCCGGGTGCGCCTTCGTCAACTGCATCCCGGTGTTCATCGCCCGCACCCCCGAGTGGGCCGACCGCTTCCGGGAGGCGGGAGTCCCCATCGTGGGCGACGACATCAAGTCACAGGTGGGCGCCACCATCCTGCACCGGACCCTGGTGAACCTCTTCCAGGACCGGGGAGTGAAGGTGGACCGGACCTACCAGCTCAACTTCGGGGGCAACACCGACTTTCTGAACATGCTGGAGCGGAGTCGGCTGGTCTCCAAGAAGGAGTCGAAGACCAAGGCGGTGACCAGCCAGTTGGAGACCCGGACGCCGGTGGAGGACGTCCACATCGGGCCCTCGGACCACGTTCCGTGGCTGACCGACCGCAAGTGGGCGCACATCCGCCTGGAGGGGACCGCCTTCGGGGACACCCCGCTGTCGGCGGAGGTGAAGTTGGAGGTGTGGGACAGCCCCAACTCGGCGGGAGTGGTGATCGACGCCGTCCGGTGCGCCAAGCTGGGCCTCGACCGGGGGCTCTCGGGTCCGCTCCATGAGGCCAGCGCCTACTTCATGAAGTCGCCTCCCAACCAGATGCGGGACGAGGATGCCCGCCAAGCGGTGGAAGCCTTCATTGCCGGAGGTGAAACCGACTAGAACTCTCTCATCACAGACCGGCGGAGGGCGGGCACGAGCTTGGGATAAAACCCTTTCGCGAACCCTCGTCTCCATTCGCGATAGTCACCCTCGATCTTGCCCGCCTAGCCGCCACACTGCGAGGAGCCTTCTAGTCGTATCAAACGAAGAGGTCTGGAGCCGCCTGCACGGAATGGCAAGGGCAGCGGACCGCTGTCGCCCAGCCGACGCGGCGGCGGTGGTTGGGTGTGACTTCTTTTCCCTCCTTCTCCAAATCACGCCACAAATTCCTGGTCACGGTCACACCACTCCGGTAAGGTGTCCGAACAAGCGACTCAGAGGGGGAACCCGCATGACCAACGCAGGGGTAATGGCCTTTCAGCTCTATGACCTGGTCAATGCCACCAACGGAGACATCACCTACGAAGAAGCCCAGGAGGAACTGGGTCTCACAGACGAAGAGATGGCTGAGGCCTTCGCCATCCTGAAGGAAGCCATGGACCTTCGGCGAGCGCATCGACGCCGAAGCGGCGCCGGCATCAGCATCAAAGCCAACCTGACCCGATTGGGTGACGATTTGCGCAGAGTTCTGGCCTCTGCATGAGCGAACCGGCTTCTGTTCTCCTGGAAGCCCTCAGGAAACAAACCATCGCTTTACAACTTGCAGCCACGTCTCTGCTGGAGGTGCTGTCCCTGGTTGAGCCCCAAGACTCCGAAGAGTGGACCGACAGCCAGCAACCGGTGGGTTTCGTCCCCGAAACACCGTCCTGACGAACGATGTCCCGGCCGGTGATGGAGGCCACGTCTTCCCCGATCCTGCCGCCGGGGCCCGGTCCCACAGGTCGATGGGTTATTCCCTGAGGGTCTCGATGTTCCTCCATCCGTAGGAGACCTCGATCAGGTCCTCTCCTCCGATTGCAATTGTCTGTTTGTTGAGTTCCTCGCCGCCCAGGGACTCATAAAAGGAACGGGCGCCGGGGTTGTCTTCGAGGACCCACAGGAGCATGGAGGAGAACCCTCTCTCCGAGAGCGCCCCGGCCAGGGCGGAGACCAGGCGCCGTCCCACTCCCAGACGCTGGTAATCCTCGTAGACGTAGATGGCGTACAGTTCGGCCCCGAAGTCGGGGTTGGCCTCCCGCTCGGGCCCACCTCCCACGAAGCCCACCACCTCGCCTCGGCGGGTTTCGGCAACGAAGGTCGACATGGCGGGAGGGTCTGTCTCGAGGATCTCTTCCCACCACGAGGCCCGTGCGGGATACGAGAGGCTCATGAGGAATTCGGCCGGCATCAATCCCGCGTAGGTGGTTCGCCAGGAATCGATGTGCACCCTGGCGATGGACGGAGCGTCGGAGACACGGGCCGCCCTGATGCGCACCATGCTCGGCTACCGGGAGGCGTCCCTCAGCGCCTGCCAGATCCGCACCGGCGTTAGGGGCATGTCGAGGTGGTCAACTCCCAGGGGCCGGAGGGCGTCGATCACCGCGTTCTGGACCGCGGCGGTGGCGCCGATGGTCCCCGCCTCTCCGATTCCCTTGACGCCCAGGGCGTTCTGGATGGTGGGGGTGATCGTGTGGTCGATCTCCACCGAGGGCAGGTTGGATGCGGTGGGCACCAGGTAGGTGGTGAGGTTGGAGGTGAGGGGATTGGCCTCGGGGTCGTAGAGGACCTGTTCCAGGAGCGCCTGCCCGGCGGCCTGGGCTATGCCGCCGTGGATCTGTCCGTCCACCATCCGCTGGTTGAGGATCTTCCCGCAGTCGTCCACCGCCACATGCCGCAGGTAGCGGACGTCGCCGGTCTCGGTGTCCACCTCCACCACCGCGATGTGGGTCCCGAACGGGAAGGTCGCCTCCGCCTGGTCCAGGGAGAGTTCCGCAGACAGGCCGTCTTCTGCCGCCTGGGCCAGTTCTCCCCAGGTCATGGCCGTCTCGGGCGAGCCCGCCACCGCCACCCGGCCGCCTTCTGTGACCACCACGTCGTCCAGGGCCGCCTCGCGCAGGTGCGCGAACAGCCTCCGTCCCTCCTCGGCCACCTGCCGGCCCGCCTCGAGCATCGCGGAGCCTCCCAGCTGCAGCGAACGAGAGCCCATGGTCCCCCCGCCGGTGGCCACCCGGCCGGTGTCGCCCTGGATGTAGGTGATCCGCTCCATGGGGACCGAGAGGACGTCGGAGACGATCTGGGTGAGGGAGGTCTCGTGCCCCTGGCCGTGGGAGGAGAGGCCGGTGGCTATCTCCACGGTGTCGTCTTCGTTGACGGTCACCGATCCCCACTCGGTCCGTCCCTGGGGGGCGGTGATCTCCACGTAGGTGCTGATCCCCACCCCCAGCCTCCACCGGTCGCCGCGGGCCGCCCGCTCGGCCTGGTCGCTGCGCAGGCCCTCATAGTCGGCCATCTCGAGGGCGCGGTCCAGGGCTCTCTCGTAGTCGCCGGAGTCGTAGAGCTGGTCGGTGGGGGTCCGGTAGGGGAACATGCCGGGCTGGATGAAGTTGCGCCGGCGGACCTCGACCGGGTCGAGGCCAAGCTCTTCGGCGAGGAGGTCCATGCACCGCTCCAGGTAGGAGGTTGCCTCGGGGCGGCCCGCTCCCCGGTAGGCGTTGATCGGGCAGGTGTTGGCGACCA
>JAPPKR010000144.1 GCA_028819835.1 bacterium
GGTGATCCCCGCCGTGGCCAGGGCAGCGACCGGCGCCACCCTGGTCGGCCGGGAGGCCGCCGACGAACCGTCCCGGCCCCTCTCCCTTGAGCCTCCCTTCCGCAAGATTTCGATGCTTGACCTGGTGAGCGGGGAGATGGGAGAGCAGGTCACCCTCGACACCGAACCGCGCATCCTGGGTGAGATGGCGGCAAGCCGGGGAGTCGAGACCCGGGAGGAGTGGGGCGCCGGCCGGATCGTATACGAGCTGTTCGACCGTCTTTCCGCCCCAGGGCTGTGGGAACCCACGTTCGTGGTCGACTATCCCCTGGAAGTCTCCCCTCTCGCCCGTCGCCACCGGCGCGAACCCCGGCTCACCGAGCGTTTCGAGTTGTTCATAGCCGGAGTGGAATTCGCCAACGCGTTCTCCGAACTGAACGACCCGGTCGACCAGTTGTCACGATTCGAGAACCAGGCGTCCCTTCTTGGAGCGGATGACCCCGAACTTCACCCGGTTGATGAGGAATTCGTCCTGGCTCTGGCGTACGGGATGCCCCCGACAGGGGGCCTGGGGCTAGGCGTGGACAGACTGGTGATGCTGCTGACCGGCCGGAGCCACATCCGCGACGTGATCCTGTTCCCCACGCTGCGGCCCACCGAGAACCCTCTCTGGAGGACTTACCGCCGCCTGCTGGCCCGGCGTTTTGCAGATCTCAGCTGACTGAGACCCCTGCTGCCTGCAGAGCGGCGATCGATTTTTCCCCGTCGTCAGGGGAGAGATTGACCGCGGCGGTGGCGTCCAGGGGCACTTCCACTTCATACCCAAGACGAACGGCGTCCAGAGCGGTGTCCTTCACGCAGTAGTCGAGAGCCAGCCCCACCACCACCACCCTGGCGATGTTCCTCTCCTGCAGAAGGGAATGCAGGGCGGTCGGGCGATCCTCGGCTTCCACCAGGTCCCGCATGGTGAACCCCGAGTAGCCGTCCTCCCCGGCGCCGCCCTTCTTCACCGACACACCCTCGACCACCAGATCGGGATGGAAGTCCGCGCCCCGGGACCCGCCCACGCAGTGCACCGGCCATATCCCCCCGTCCTTGGCGAAGTGGGGGGTGGTCTCTGGATGCCAGTCCTGGGTGTAGAACACCGGCGACCCCTCCCCCCGCGCCACCGCCACCAGCCTGTTCACCGCTTCCACTACCTTCCCGGCCCCGCTGACATAGAGGGATCCTTCCGGGTCGGCGAAGTCGTTCTGGACATCCACTACCACCAGGGCGGTCTCGGGAGGGAACTGGTTCATGGTCTTAGCGCCTAAGGGTACCCAGCCTCATTCCCGGCATCAACCCCCCGAAGCCCGACCGGCCGGACCGCCAGGAAAGGCTAGTCGCGAACCACCGTACCCGACTGTATGACCGTCCTGTCGTGATCCCACAGCACGTCCGGTCTCTGGTAAGGGTTGCCCGCCAACACCACCAGGTCGGCGGTGGCGCCGACCTCGATGACGCCCAGGTCGGGGCGGCGGATTATCTCGGCGTTCACGGAGGTGGCGGAACGGAGCATCTCTCCCACCTCTTCGACCTCGCTGCGGACGCGGAAATCGAAGAGTTGTTCGTCCTCGAGGTCTCCGATCAGGTCGGTGCCCATTCCCACCCGGACTCCGGCCTTCCGGGCGATCTCCAAGGATGCGATGCCCGCTTCGACCACTTCCAGGTTCTTGCGCTGCGACTCCAGGGGTTGGCCCAGGTCCTCTCCCCTTCGTTTCATGGCTTTGTAGCAGATCAGGGTGGGCACGAGATAGGCGCCCCTCTCCGCCATCAGCGCGGCAGCCTGGGCGTCCAGCAAGTTGCCGTGCTCAATGGTTCTCACCCCGTTCGCCACCGCATGAGTGATGGCTTCGGGTGAGTAAGCGTGGGCAGCCACATACGAGTCGAGCCTGGTTGCCTCCGCGCAGACTGCGCGGACCTCCTCTGCGTCATACTGGACCTGGCGAATCGGGTCGGTGGGGGACATCACGCCTCCCGATGCGAAGATCTTTATGGCATGGGCGCCGGTACGGATCCTCTCCCGTACCGCCCGGCGAAGATTGTCGGGACCGTCCACCACCTCGCTCAGATAGCCGCAGGTGTGCTCGGCGAAGATGTGGGCGGGGCGGGGATCGCCGTGACCGCCGGTCTGGGTGAGCCCCGGGCCGGTGTAGAGGTAGCGCGGCCCGCTCATGAGTCCCTCTTCAAGCGCCATGCGCAGCCCTATGTCTCCTCCCGACGGATCCCGCACGGTTGTGAACCCTCTCTGGAGGGCCGCATCAAGCCGCCGGGCCGCCTTTTGAGCCACGTAGCTCATCGGAAGGCTCTCCAGCTTCATCATCTCGAAGTCGACGCCGTAAGCATGGAAGTGGGCGTCGATCAGGCCCGGGGTGATCAGGCGACCGCCGGCCCTGATGACGCGCGCCCCATCCGGTGGCGGACCGTCGAGCCCCACCACCACTCCTCGGTCGATGTGCACCGGGCGCTCCGCGGGGTCCCGAGAGACTCCGTCGAACACGAGGCCGTCGACCAGAGACAGCAAGGACTTTCCCATGGGGATAAAGGTAGCCGGAAGAATGCCGCCCAGACCCGCATACCGGGTCGAAGTCTTACCCTCGCGATTGGCGTAATCTCACAAAAGAGATGACCATTCCCATCCAGCACGGCGTCCTGCTGACCGACCTCTACCAGTTGACCATGGCCCAGGTCTACTTCAGCCACGGGATCGCTGACTATGAGGCCCGCTTCGAGCACTACTTCCGCACCTATCCCTCCTATGGAGAGCATCGGTCGGGGTATTGTGTCTCGGCCGGCCTCGGAGCTTTGGCGGACCGCTTGGAGAGGTACCGCTACGGGGACCAGGAATTGGTCGCCCTGGCCCACATGCGCTCTGCATCGGGCGCCCCCCTCTTCGGAAAGGACTTCCTGGACTGGCTGGAAGCCAACGGGGACTTCCGCCGACTGATCCTGCGGGCCACGCCCGACGGGCGGTTGGTCCATCCCCACACTCCGATCACCGTGGTGGAGGGACCGTTGGCCCTGGCCCAGTTGGTGGAGACCGCCCTGCTGAACCACCGCAACTTCGCCACCCTGGTGGCCACCAAGGCGGCCAGGATCAAGCAGGCCGCCCGGTCGGCGACCGTCCTGGAGTTCGGGATGCGCCGGGCGGCGGGACTGGGCGCCAACCTGGCCACCGAGTCCGCCCTGGTGGGAGGCGCGGACTTCTCCTCGAATGTGGGGGCGTCCCACAAGGTCGGCCTGCCCGCCAAAGGCACCCACGCCCACTCTCTGGTGCAGGCATTCATGGCGTTGGGCGGCACGGAACTGGACGCCTTTCGGGCTTTTGCCCGGATCTATCCCGATGACTGCGTGCTGTTGGTTGACACCATTGACACCCTGGAGTCGGGCATTCCCAATGCCATCACAGTATTCGAAGAGCTACGCACCAGAGGCCACCGGCCCGCGGGGATTCGATTGGACTCCGGGGACCCGGCGACTCTGGCTCCGGCCGCCGTCCGGATGCTCGACAAAGCCGGTTTCGGAAACGTGCCCATCGTCCTGTCCGACCGCCTGGACGAAATGTCCATCTCCCGGCTCGCAGAGAAACTGACCCGGGACGCCGGAGACGCCGACCGGATCATCGGACGGCTGGTATTCGGAGTGGGGAGCCGGCTCGCAACCTCGCAGGGCGCGCCGTATCTCGACGGGGTTTTCAAGTTGACGGCGGTGCGCCAGGACCGTCGCTGGCGACACGCGTTCAAACGCACCGACGACCTGGCCAAGTCGGCGCCGCCCGGCCGCAAGAGCCTGTGGCGCCTTTACGGAGAAGAGGGTGACGCCCGAGGGGACATGGTGACCCTGGAGGGCGAGGTGCCCGACCTGGAGGGGACGGCTCCTCCCGAGCCTCTACTTGAAGACGCCTGGAGAGAGGGGAGGCTCTCCGGAGAGGAAGGCCTCCACGCGGCCCGGGCCAGACGGCGAGGAGACATCGCCCGCCTCCCGCCCGCCTGCTTGGACTTGGTGGATCCCGAGCCCTATCCGGTGGTCCGGAGTCCCGGGCTGCGGGCGCTGTCTGACCGGGTGCTGGCGGCGGTGATGATCGGCGAAGGCTGATGCCTGTCGAGGACATGCTGCAGCTGTGGGTACCCCTAGGGGCCCTGGCGGCAAGCGCCTTCATCGCCTTGGCCGCCAGGATCCTCGAACGCCGCCGTCCCCGGCGCCGGTCTATGAAAGGCCTCCAACCCGGGGTCTTCCTGTTTACTTCAGAACGGTGTCCGGGGTGTGACCCGGTGCGCTCGCGCCTGATCGAGGTGCTAGGCGCCGAGGGGTTCCGGGAGATCAAGTGGACCGAGCAGCCCGATCTCTTCGTGACCCACACGGTCGATCGCGTGCCCACCACGGCCGCGGTGGACGGAAGCGGCGACGCCTTCGTCTGGGAGGGAATGCCCCCCATCCGGCTGGTCCAACGGTGGAGGTCCTTTGTTAACCAGCACTGACGCCTTAAAGTTGGTGAGGTTATGGCGCCCACTTGCTATCGGTGTGGAAGAGCGGCCGCGTCGTGGATGGCGATCGACTACCAGAACCGTCGGGTCTGGCTATGGGACATTGGCATCACCGCCCAAGAGGGCGTGTTCTCGGCCGTCTGCCGGCACCATGCCGACCGTCTCGTCCCTCCCATAAAATGGACGCTATTCGACCGTCGCAACGTCACCGAGATGTTCCAGTCCTCCAAGGAAACGGGAGTCGCCTGAGGAGCGGCGCACCGGGCCGACGCCCTCCGCATCCTCGATGATCCGTCTCTCCAGGTTTTGGTACCCGGGTTGGGTGCTGGCGGTCCTCTCTCTGATGGTCCTGGCTGTGCTCAGCCCGCACCTGCTGTTCGTGGACAACACTCCCTCCGGCGGCGACATGGGGGCCCATGTCCTGGGACCGGCCGCCATGCGGGATGTGCTGCTGCCCTCCGGACGCCTACTGGGCTGGTCCAACGCCTGGTTCGCAGGATTCCCCCTTTACTACTTCTACTTCCCCCTCCCGTCCATGGTCATCGTGCTACTGGACGTTTTCCTTCCCTACGGGGTGGCATTCAAGCTGGTGACGGTGGGAGGTCTCCTTCTCCTTCCCCCGGCGGTCTACTTCCTGGCCCGCTCCCTGGACTTCTCCCGGCTGATAGCCCTGACGACCGCCGCCGGAGGCACGGTGTACGCCCTGATGGAGAGTTTCAGCATCTACGGGGGGAACGTGGCCTCCACTCTGGCCGGGGAGTTCACCTATAGCTGGTCGTTCAGCCTGGGGTTCATCTACCTGGGTCTTCTGATCCGGGTGATCGAGGGCGAGTCGCGCCTGCTTCCCGCCACCGCGGCGGTGTTCTGCGTGACGGTGCTCTGCCATCTGCTGACCACCTTGCTGCTGGTGATCGGGACTCTGGGGTTCCTGGCGCTCAGGAAGGCCCGCCGTCCGTTGTTAGCCGCCTCCGCGTGGGCATTCGCTCTCACCGGTTTCTGGTCCGTCCCCTTCCTGGCCAACCTCGCGTACAGTTCCGACCTGGCCTGGAGCCCCCTCACCCGGTGGCGAGAGTTCTTCCCGGTGGAGATCTGGGTGTTGCTCCCGCTGTCCCTGGCCGGTTTGATCTGGTCGCTCCGCCGCGCCTGGCGGATCGGGGAGACCTGGAAGATAGTGCCGCTACTGATAACCACGGTGGCGCCCATCGTCTATTACCCCCTGCCCATCCGTCTCACCAACCAGTTCCCTGAACTGTTCCTGGACGAACGGTGGAAGCTGTACAACGGGAGGTTGCTTCCCTACTGGTACTTCGGCGTGATCTTCTTCGCCATGCTGGCGGTTGGCGCTCTGCTGTTGGTCGTTGCCCGACGCCTTCCCCGCCTGTCCTCACCGGCAGCGGCAACCGCGGCCAGCATCGGCGCCGGAGCGCTGCTCGCTTCCGTGCTCATCCCCTCGGGGGCCTCAGACGCAAAGTGGCCGATCATCCTCGGTGTTGTGGTGGCGGTCGTCCTGGGGGGGACTGTCCTATACGTTCGTCGGCAGCCACTGGCCACCAGAAGACTGCTGGCCACTATCGCCGCTCTGGGAGTGGGCGCCGGATCCCTGGCCGGGGTGTCCTACCTGGCGGGCTGGTCGAGATGGAACTACTCGGGGTATGAAGCCAAGGCCCACTGGGACGAGTATCGGGAAATGAACGCGCTGGTGGCAGGGCTTCCGCCCGGCCGAGTGCTGTGGGAGAACAATCGCGACCTGGACAGGTACGGAACCCCCATGGCTCCCATGCTCATCCCCTACTGGTCGGAGTGGAGCCACCCCTCCATGGAAGGCCTTTTCTTCGAGTCCTCCCTCAGCATGCCCTTCATCTTCATCACCATCTCCGAGATGAGCAAACAAGGCTCCAACCCGGTGCCGGGACTGTCGTACCACAATCTGTCCATGCACCGGGGACTGGAACACCTCCGAATGTTCGGCGTGCGCTACTACATCTCCTTCACTCCCGAGGCGACCGACGAGGCCCGCAAGGTCCCGCAGTTGGAGGAACTGGGGGTAGCGGGACCCTTCCACGTCTTCGAGGCGCCACCCAGCCCGCTGGTGGAGGTGGCCGGATTCCAGCCGTCGAGATTCGAAGAGAGTCCGGAAGGCGAGCCCGACTTCTTCAATTTCTCCCTGGCCTGGTTCGAGAGGCTCGACCTGGCTGACCTGTGGGTGGTGGCGGAGGGGCCGCCCGGCTCCGAATGGCGGGCCGTGTCCAGCCCTTCCGAAGTCCGCCCTGTGGTCCTTCCCAACCGGGAGGGAGCGGTGGGCAACGTCATTGTGGAAGATCACCGTATCTCGTTTTCAACAGAGGCGGTGGGATTCCCCCATCTGGTGAAGGTGTCCTACTTTCCCAACTGGAAGGCAACCGGCGCCGACGGCCCTTATCTGGTCGCCCCCTCCCTGATGCTGGTAATTCCCACCGAATCGGAGGTTGTAATCGAATTCCAAAACACCTGGGCCGAATGGCTGGGTTGGGCGCTGACGCTGGGGGGACTTGCCGCCCTGACAGTTCCTCGCTGGAGAAGCCGTTTGAGCGAGGTGGCGATGGCGCCCTCCCGCCGGAGCTGGAGAGGAGCAGTGCCGTAGAAGACCTGTTCAAGGCCTACGACATCAGGGGCGACACGGCCACCGGAGCCTTCACCCCCGATCATGCCCGTCGGATCGGCGCCGCCTTCGGCCGTTTCGGCGGCGGTGGGACGGTGGCGGTGGGTCGGGATTGCCGAGAGAGTTCTCCCCTCCTGGCTTCCGCACTCATGGAGGGCATCGTGTCGACAGGGGCCGACGTCCTGGACCTGGGCGAGGTCGCCACAGAGGTGGTGTACTACGTTTCCGGAGCCGCCGAAGTGGCGGGTGCGGTCGTCACTGCCTCCCACAATCCTCCCCAATGGAACGGGATCAAACTGTGCATGCCGGGGGCCGTCCCGGTGGGCGCCGGCTCGGGACTGGAGGAGGTCCGCCGGATGGCGGCCCGGCCCGCACCTCCGGCCTCTCGCAGGGGAACGGTATCGGCGCGGGATGTAATCGGAGACTACGTGAACCACATTTTCTCCATCGTCAACCCCGAGTCGATCGCACCCCTCAGAGTGGTGGTGGACGGAGGGAACGGCATGGCGTCAACAGTGGTTGGCCCGGTGTTCTCTCGGCTGCCGATCTCCCTCACCGGCCTCTACCTGACTCCGGACGGCCGCTTCCCCAACCATCCTCCCGATCCGATAGATCCTGCCAACCTGGCCGATCTGGTGGCCAAGGTGGTCTCGATCGGCGCCGACCTGGGGGTGGCCTTCGACGGCGATGCGGACCGGGCGTTCTTCGTGGACAACCAGGGAGAACCCCTCTCAGGCAGTGCGGTCACCACCCTGATAGCCCGCTGGACACTGGCTTCCGCCCCGGGAGGCAGGGTGGTGCACAACCTGATCTGTTCCCGGTCGGTCCCCGACGCCATCTCCGCCGCAGGGGGCGTACCGGTCCGCTCCCGGGTAGGGCACTCATTCATGAAACAGATGATGGCGGAGACCGGCGCGGTGTTCGGAGGGGAGCACTCCGGCCACTACTACTTCGCATCCCACTTCCGGGCAGACTCCGGCATGCTGGCGACGCTGGCGTTGATCCAGATCCTGTCGGGGACCGACAGCACCCTATCCGACCTCCATGCGGAAGTAACTCCCTACCATGCCTCCGGCGAGATCAACCTGGCGGTGGTCGATCGAGAGGGCTCCCTGGAAAAGGTGGCGGAGGCCTTCTCATCGGCGCGCCAAGACCGACTGGACGGGTTGACCGTCTCCTGGCCCGACCGCTGGTTCAATCTGCGCCCCTCCAACACCGAACCCTTCCTGCGCCTGAACGTGGAGGGTCCCGATCCCGCATCGGTGAATGGGCTCGCCGCCCGGGTGAAGAGCCTGGTGGAAACCTGAGGTGGCCTTGATCGACCCTGACCTCCTCTCCATCCTCGCCTGCCCTCGTTGCCGGGGAGAAGTGCTCCCGGTCGACGCCGAACGGTCGCTTCACTGCTCCGAATGTGACGCCTCCTACTTGATAAACCAGGACGGGGTTCCCATAATGACGGTGGAAGATGACTGAAAACCTCTCCGGGTTGGCGGAGATGAGATCCCAGATGGCCGCTCTCGGGGCGCAACTGCGCTGGGGAGCGGACCTTGGTCTCCCGGTGGGAGGAGATCCCGACGCAGAGATGCTGGTGTGCGGCATGGGGGGATCGGGGATTACCGGTGACTTCCTCTCTGCGGTGGCGGCCACCGAAGGCAGGAGGACCTCGGTCCACAAGAGTTACGGGCTGCCCGGTTGGGCGGCCAGGGAGAAGCCCTCCATAGTGGTGGTCTCCTACTCGGGTGATACCGCCGAGGCTCTCTCCTCCTGGGAAGCGGCCCGGGAACTGGGGCTTTCGGTGACGGCTGTCACCTCCGGAGGAGAACTGGGAGAGAACGCGGCCAGGGCGGGCCACCGGGTGGTGATGGTCCCGGGTGGTTACCAACCGCGCTCGGCCCTGGGTTACGGCCTCTCCGCGGTTCTCAGAGTGGCCGCAGCGGCGGGAGCCATCGGCGATCCGCGGCCCTCTCTGGAGGAGGCGGCGTCGATCGCCGACGGCCTCTCCGGACCCGAGGGAGGCGGGATGGCGCTCGCCGCGGATCTGGCTGCCGCCATGGCCGGAAGGATGGTGGGGGTCTATGGGTCCTCTCCTCTCACCGCGGTGGCCGCCTGTCGCTGGAAGACCCAGGTCAACGAGAACGCCAAGCGCACTTCATTCTGGGCGGCCATGCCCGAGGCCACCCACAACGAGATCACGGGTTGGGACTTCCCCGCCGGGCTTGCGAGCAGTCGGGTGGGGCTCGTGGCGCTCCGAGACCGGGACGAGCATCCCGGCGTCTCCAGTCGCTTCGGACACCTGGAGGCGCTCACCGCAGATCGGGTCTCCTGGGCCGGAGAGGTCCGGGCCCAGGGTTCTTCGCCCCTGGCCCGGCTGATGAGCCTGGTGGCTGTGGGCGACCTCTTCTCCCTGGAGTTGGCTCGTCTCGCCGGCGCGGACCCCATGCGAGTAGAGTTGATCGATCGTCTCAAGGAGAGAATGACGCCTCCCCCCGACAGCAGCCCCCGTGCCTTCTGACATCGCCGATCCGAAGCTGGCTTCCCGGGGCCGGATGCGTGTGGAATGGGCGGCCAGTCGCATGCCGGTGCTCTCCTCGGTCAAAAAAGAATTCCGCTCCTCCCGCCCCCTGGCCGGTCTCCGGGTGGGAGCCAGCCTGCACGTTACGTCGGAGACCGCCAACCTGATGCTCACCCTAAGAGATGCGGGAGCGGAGTTGTCCCTGTGCGCCTCCAATCCCCTCTCCACCCAGGATGACGTGGCGGCGGCTCTTGTGGACGAAGGAGTGGAGGTCATGGCAGTCCGCGGTGAGGACTCGGACCGTTATCACCGCCACATCGAAGAGGTGCTGGGTCGTCGCCCCGACCTCCTGGTGGACGATGGGGGAGACCTCATCTCGGCGCTGCACCGGTCCCATCCCGATCTCTCCCCCCTGGGCGCCACCGAGGAGACCACCACCGGTGTGAACCGGCTCCGGTCCATGGCCAGGGAGGGGGCTCTGAGATTGCCGGTGGTGGCGGTCAACGACTCGGCAACCAAGCATCTCTTCGACAATTACTACGGGACCGGCCAGTCCACCCTGGACGGCATCATTCGCTCCACAAACCTGCTGGTAGCCGGCGCCACCGTGGTTGTGGTGGGCTACGGGCACTGCGGACAGGGCGTCGCCGTCCGGGCCGACGGATTGGGAGCGCGGGTGATCGTGGTGGAGGTCGACCCGGTGCGGGCGCTGCAGGCGCTCATGGACGGTTTCGGGCTGCTCACTGCCCGGGAGGCGGCATCCCGGGGCGACATCTTCATCACCGTCACCGGTAACCGCCACGTGCTCTCCGAAGAACACCTGGCCCTGATGAAGGACGGTGCGATCCTGGCCAACGCCGGCCATTTCGATGTGGAGATCGATGTCGAGGCCCTGGCCGACCGATCGGCGGGCAGGCGGACCGTGCGTCCCAACCTGGAGGAATTCGAGATGGAAGACGGCCGCCGCCTGTACCTGGTGTCGGAGGGCCGGTTGGCCAACCTCGGGGCCGCCGAGGGGCATCCCGCCGACGTGATGGACCTGTCGTTTTCGAATCAGGCGCTGGCGCTCCGGTGGCTGGTTGAAGAGCACGGCTCTTTGGAGCCAGAGGTCTACGTGCTACCCGCCGAGATCGACCAGAAGGTGGCCCGGATCAAGGTCGCCGCCCTGGGGGGGAACCTCGAGCAGCTCACCCCGTCGCAACGTGAATACATGGCGGGCTGGCGGTTCGGCACCTGACCGAACAGCCCGCGGGCTACGAGCGCGCCTCGAAGACCTTGCTCTGGACCATGAGCACCCCCACCAGTGAAACCGCGATTCCAAGGATCTGCAGCGCGGTGAGGGACTGTCCCAGGAGGAACCAAGCCGCCACCGCGCCCGCCACCGGTTGGGCGAGGATGATCATCCCCACCGGGCCCGGACCCGCGTAGCGGACTGCGATCACTTCCAGCAACGCCGGCAGGGCTGTTCCGAGCACACCCAGGGCCAGAAGCCACCACCACTTGGTAGCAGGAAGATCCATGGGACCCCAGTTGGCCAGGGGCAGCAGCAGAAGGGCGGCTATCCCCATCGGGTAGGCGGAGATGGTCAAGGGATGGAGGCGTCCGCCGAGGTGATCGACGACCAGCAGGTAAACGGCCAGGAACAACGCCGCTCCCACACCTGCGGATATCCCAGTCAGGTCTACCCGTTCCCATATCCATGCTTCCACCACCAGGGAGATGCCCACCACCGTCACCAATCCCGCCAGCCAGGCGACCGCAGGCACACGGACTCCTTTAACCGCCTGCGTCCAGACCATCACCGCCAGCACCCCCACGAACTGCAGGGTTATGGCCGGACCGGCGCCCAACCGCTCCAGTGCGGTGAAGAACAAAGGAGGCATCACCGTCATGCCAAAACCTAGGGCAACCAGGATGGGGAACTGACCGCGAGGATGGAGGAGCTTCTTTCTCCCAGCCGCCAGGAACAACACCAATCCGGCGATGAGCAGATGCCGCTGGGCCAACTCCAAGGATGTGTGGTAGTCGAGGAGATCGATGACCACCACCGCGAAGAACCCGAACAGCGACACCACCAGCACTGCCAGAAGGGTCCCCTTCCGGGCCTGCGGTCTCACATAGTTCGCTCCTGCCTCGCTACGGACAAATCGGCCACTGCTCATGTAGCAGAAGATACCTCGATGGTCAACCCCCCAAGTTGCTCTGCCACCGGCCGGGGGAAGCCTCGCTGGACCTGCCCGGGTCAACAGCGGCTACACCAACTCGGGGTAGAGGACGAGCACCAGCAGGCTGAGGAGATTGAAGCCGGCGTGGGTGAAGATGGCCGGGCCCAGCCGTCCCCGGCTGATCCGCAGGTGAGCGAGCACCACGCCGAACAAGAAGAGTTGGGGCACCAACACCGCCGCCGACTCCAGCGGCTGGACCGTGGAGATCCCCGTCAGGTGGAAGGCCGCGAACGCGGCTGCCGACCAGAAGAGGACCCCGCGTTTTTCGAACCTGGCCCCGAGTGCATCGATCAGAATCCCGCGGAACATCAGTTCCTCCAGGACGGGTCCGATCAAGCCGATCAGGAGGAACACCGCCATGCGACGGTAGAGGCCTCCGATGGCGGCGACTTCTCCAGTCAGGACCTGGGGATCCGTCTCCAGCCCCACCAGACGGGCCACCGGGAGGAACACGACGGCCAGCGCCACCTGCATTCCCATTCCCAGGACCACCATCATCCCGTCCCGACCCTCCACCACGAAGCCGAGCCGCCGGTAGTCCCTCTGACGAGCTCTCCCCACCAGCGCCACCGCACCCGCCGTGAACAGGAACTGGCCTGCCAGGGCGACTATCACTACGCTCCCCGTCTCGATCTCCAGCCCCAGTATCGAACCGACCAGCCCGGCGAAACCGATCAACAGCAGATCGGGAATGGTCCATCGGCCCTGAGCCACTTGGTCCTGCACTGAGTCCAAGGCTAGACCCTCGGCGTTTCCTCGCAATCGCCTGCCGGCACCCAGTCGGTCAGTCGATCTTCAACGCCCGGCGGTTCGTCCAGTCCAAGCGGATCAATTCGCAGGAGTCCGGGAAGCGATCGTCGCCGCACAGCCTGCGCAGCATGCGGATCACCCCGCCGTGGCTGAATACCAGATGGGCGCCCTCTCCCAGGCTGTCCACGAAGACCATCACCCTCTCCAGCATCTGAGAGTGGGACTCTCCCCCGGGGGCGGCGAAGCCGTCGAAGGCGATCATCTGATCCCGAACGTCCTGGGAGATGCCTTCCCAACTCAATCCCTGGATGTCCCCGAAGTCGAGTTCCCGCAGCGCTGCGGATTGGCTTGGCTCCCCGTAGGCCAGGCGAGCGGTCTCAACCGCCCGGGAGAGGTCGGAACTCCACACTCCCGCGAACCTCCGCCCTCTCAGACTCCCCGCCAGCGCTCTGGCCTGGCGTTCCCCTCTCTGGTTGAGAGGCGTGTCCACCCAACCCTGCAAGAGATGTTTGCGATTCCAGTCGGTCTGTCCGTGACGAACCAACCAGAGTTCCATCACTAGAAGTCTATGCCCCTGCGCGCCCTGACTCCACGGTCGAAGGCATGCTTCACCTTCACCATCTCGGTAACGGTGTCGGCTTCCTCGATCAAGGCCGAAGGGGCGTCCCTGCCGGTGAGGATAAGGCTGACATGCCGGGGTCGGGTCCGGATCATCTCCACAACCTCCGCCGGATCGATCCACCCCCAGTTGACGGGATAGGTGATCTCGTCCAGCAGCACCATCCGGTGTTCTCCCTCCGAGACCAGACGGCGGGTGAAAGCCCAAGCTTCCCTCGCCACCGCCTCGGTCTCCGACATGTTCTCCGAATCCCAGGTGAAACCGTCGCCCAACGCCCACCAGTCAACGCCCAACCGACGCCCGATCTTCTCCTCCCCCACCTTCCAGTCACCCGACTTCAGGAACTGCACCACAGCCACTTTCCATCCCCGGGAAATGCCTCGCAGCATGGTTCCGAAAGCGGCGGTGCTCTTGCCCTTACCGTGGCCGGTGTTGATAAGAACCAGGGAGGGTGCGCGGCTCGACCCCGGAGAGGGGCCCTCGGTGGGAGGTGCGTCCTGGGTAGCCATCAAGATCTCCTTTCGCCAATCCTATAGGGTTTCCACATCCAGGGAAGCCGGGTGTTCGCCCGACCCGTTGTCCGAGCGGAGCGGTATCACCACCACGCCGAAGTCGGGGCCGGTGAGCACCCGGACCGAGGCGCCATAGTGGTCACGCAGGGACCGCTCGGTTATCACGGCGCGCGGCGGGCCTTCCAGAATGGCCTTCCCCCCAGCCATCATCACCAACCGGTCACAGAACTGAGCGGCCAGCGTCAGGTCGTGGATGGCGCTGATCACCGTCAGGCCCTGCTCGCGGCGCAACCGGTCGACCATCTCCATCATCTGCTGGCCGTGGCCGACGTCGAGCGACGATGTGGGCTCATCCAGGACGAGCAGGGGGGCCGCCTGGGTAAGAGCGCGGGCGAGGACCGCTCGCTGCAGTTCGCCCCCCGACAACTCGTCCAGGCGGCGGGTGGAGAGCTTCCCCAGCCCCATGTCCCTCACCGCTTCCCGTGCAACATCCAGGTCGACGCTGGTTTCCCGGCTGAGCCAACCCATGTGGGCGGTGCGGCCCAGCAAAACGTAGTCGGCCACCGCCATCCCCCAGGGGACCACCGGATGCTGGGGGACAACCGCCATCAGCCGGGCTCGCTGGCGGGCGCCCAGTAGCGATAGGTCTCTGGCGCTGTAAAAGACCTCCCCCGTCTCGATAGCGGCGGCGCCGGTTATGGCTCGCAGCAACGTGGTCTTACCCGCCCCGTTGGGGCCGATCAGGCCCAACCACTCTCCTCTTTCCACCCGCAGGCTCACTCCGTCAACCACCCGGGCGTCGCCCAGGACCACGGAGACATCGGTCAGTTGCAAACTGGTCATTCCAGGTCTCCAGACGTACGCAACACCATCAGAAAGAAGGGCCCGCCAAGGAAGGCGGTCACCACACCGATGGGCAATTCGGCAGGAGACACCACGGTCCGCGCCACCAGGTCGGCGGCGGTGAGAAATGCTCCCCCCATCAGGAGCGAAAGCGGAATTATGACCCTGTAACTCCATCCCGCCAGAAGCCGCACGGTGTGGGGAACGATGATCCCTACGAAGGCGATCAAACCGCTGGCCGAAACCGCCGCGGCCGCTCCCAGAGTCGCGGCTGCGACCACGATCAACCTCACCGCCCGCGGAGACAGACCCAAAGTGGCCGCCTCGTCATCCCCCACCGCCATCACGTCGAGCGCTCTCCGAAAGACCAACAGCACCACCCAACTGACCACCATGTAGGGCAGGACGGCGTACAGGTCACCCCATCCCACGGTGACGAGACGGCCCAGTATCCAGCTGTAGACCTCTCGCAACGTGGTCACGTTGGTCAACTGCAGAAAAGTCTGCACCGCGGTCAGAAAGGACGCCACCGCCACCCCCGCCAGCACCAGGGTGGTTGCCGACCGCTTCTCCCTGCCCCTGGTTCGCGACAGTCCGTAGGAAAGGGCGACCCCGACAACGGCCCCGACAAAGGCAAGCGGGGCGAGCGGCATGGAAGGAAACCCTCTGGCCCGCAGCAGGATCGCCACGGTGGCGCCCAGTCCGGCGCCGGCCGCCACACCCAAGAGGTAGGGATCGGCGAGAGGATTGCGAAACACGCCCTGGTATGCCGCCCCGGCAGAGGCCAAGGTGGCTCCGACCAGGGCCCCCATCACAGCCCTGGGCAGACGAATCTCCCAAAGGATGGTCAATTCCCGTTCCGTCAGGGAACTTTCCACCTGCAGTAACGGGAGTCGATCCGCCAGGGCGGCCATCACACCTCCCACGTCCAATCCTGCCGGGCCCACCAGCAGGGCCACCCCCAGCACCGCGATCCCCAGCGCCACCGCCAGCACCATTCTCCCGGGCCCCACCCGGGACGGTTGCACCAGAGCCGGCAGCGGCGTCACAGCGTTCAACCCCTCGACGCCATCTCAGCCACGGCTGCGGCCGCCACCTCCAGCAGGTCCACGATTCGTGGGCCCCACCGGGAGGCGATGTCATCATTCAGTTCCACCACCGCTTGATTCGCCACCGCCGAAAGCGCAGACCAACCGGGGCGAGCGGCCACGGTCTCCAGATTCTGACCGCAACACAGGGTGTCTGCCAGAAAGATCAGATCGGGGTCGACGTCGATGATGTACTCCGGCGAGAGTTGCGGATACCCGTAACCCTGCTCATCCGCCGGGTCGGCGATGTTCTCCAAGCCGAGCAGGCCGAAGACCTGTCCGATGAACGTGGCCGAAGTGGCCGAGTACAGGTTCTGATCCAGTTCGTAGTAGTAGGTGAAGGAGACCTCAGGAACGTCGGCCAGTATCTCTTCGATCCGCTGCTGCATGGAAGAGACAAGCTCCGCCGCCTCCATCTCATGCCCGGTCGCTATGCCGAGTTGTTCGATCTGGTGCCAGACGTCGTCGAGAGAGTTGGCCGAGCGCATCATCAACGTCGGTATCTCCAACGCTTGTAGTGACGCCAGGAGGTCGCCGGGGTCATAGAAGACAACCACCAGGTCGGGATCGAAGGAAGTGATCGCCTCGATGTTGGGGCTGAAAGAGGACAGGTCGGTCACCGGAGCCTCCGGCGGGTAGTAGGAGTAACTGTCCACCGCCACCACCTGCGGCCCGGCCCCGATAGCGAACAGCATCTCCGTGGTGGACCCCGAGAGGGAGACGATACGCTCCGGCCGGGCGAGGACTGTCACCGTACCCTGCGAATCCTGCACTTCCACCGGAAAGGCGGGCGGCGCCTCCGTCGTGGTAGTTGTGGCCTCAGTGGTGGTGGTCGGAGGCTCCGTGGTGGTGGTAATGGCCTCCGTCGTGGTTGTCGGGGGCTCCGTGGTGGTCGTCGGAGCCTTGGTCGTCGCGGTGGGTGCCTGCGTGGTTGTGGCGGGCGCCGCCGTGGTGGTCGGAGCCACAGTGGCGACGGTGGTGGGAGCGGTGTCGGCGGTGGTGTCAGCGGGGTCTTCGCCCGCGCAGGCTCCCAATAGGAGAGCCGACAAAGCCAGAATCGCCAGCCACTTTCCACCCGTACGCCGGGTGTTCACATACATAAACATCCTCCTTTGCGAGGAGGATGAAGGAGAAGAGTGTCAGACGGGTAACCCGCCGACGAACTACACCTTCATCCGAGGTTCATCCGTCATCCCGGGACCAGGCGTCCTGGCTCGTCCCTTTTCGAAGGGCTTGACAGTTGCGGGACAGCGCCGGACTTCAACCGGACTTCGCTGCAATCCCTGGGAAAGACCGCCGTTGTCGATCAGCGATCGCTGACAACTATACCACTGCCGCCTCCCGCGATGGAACGATCCGATCCTTCCGGAGAACCAGCCCTTCTCCGCGCCGGTCCCTCCCCCGTCTCAGGGAGTGTCGTCGCCTTCCTGCCCTTCTTCCGGCGCCAACTGGTCCTCCTCCTCGAGGTCTCCCATCACCTCGCTCCG
>JAPPKR010000276.1 GCA_028819835.1 bacterium
AGGACGAGGCGAAGGCCTACACCGACGCCATCCGGGCGTCGCTCGATCACCCCAATGCGGTGTTCGACATGCGCCTGCCCGGCTTCCCCGAATACAAGGACGCATTGGAACTGGCAGTGTCTGAGGCTCTGTCCGGTCAGCACAGCGCCCAAGAGGCACTGGATGAGGCCGCGGACAAGTGGAATGAGATCACCGACCGTCTGGGTCGTGACGAACAACTCCGCATTTACCGCGAGGCCCTGGGGCTTACCGGCTGACATCTAAAGCAGCGCGCGCTCCGGTCCGTCCCGGCAGGTCGCTGGGACGGACCGGGCTTGCGCCGCGCTGGTTCATCTCACCCGCCACCACCGCGGTGCTGGCCCTGAGCATCTTTCCGCTGGTTTTCTCGCTGGGCCTCACCTTCACCAACGTCAATCTCTTCCGGCGGACGCCGCTTCGCTTCGTCGGCCTGGAGAACTGGGCGCGCATCTTCTCGGACGAAGCGCTCCTGGAGACACTGATCAACACCGTCATCTTCGTGGGCGGCGGCGTGGCGATCCAGTACGCGTTGGGCCTGGCGCTGGCGGTGGCGCTCAACCGGGGCCTTAGGGAACAGCGCCTGATGCGCGTCCTGTTCCTGCTGCCGATGATGGTGAGTCCCATCGCGGTGGGCTTCATCATCGGCCGGATGGTGTTCAGCGAGGGCTTCGGGCCGATCAACGACATGCTTCAGGCTGTGGGCCTTCCGGCCGTGGCTTGGGTCACCTCGCCCGGCGTGGCCAAGTGGACCATCATCCTGGTGGACACCTGGCAGTGGACGCCGCTGATGATGCTCCTGATCCTGGTCGGTCTGCAGGGCATTCCCGGAGAGCCGATCCAGGCGGCCCGGGTGGACGGCGCCTCGGAGTGGCAGATCTTCCGCCACATCGTCTTCCCGCTCCTGCTGCCGGTCAGCATCACCGCCATCCTGATCCGCGCCCTGGAGGCGTTCAAGATCATCGACATCATCCGGGTGGTGACCGGCGGCGGCCCGGGACGCGCCACCGAGTCGGTGACCGCGTATGTCTACAACGTCGGCGCCAAGCAGGGTGACCTGGCGTACGCGGCGTCGGCAGCCTATGTCCTGCTGTTCGTGGTCATCGGGGTCAGCTTCCTTGCGCTGTATGTCATGCGCCGGGTGCAGGCGAGGTACGAATGAAGGGTCGACTGATCACCCGTGCGTTCCTGGTGGCGGCGGCCTTCGTCACCCTCTTTCCCATCTACTGGATCGTGATCACCTCCTTCAAGACCCAACTCGACATCGTGGTGAACCCCACCTACCTGCCCTGGGTGGACTTCATGCCCACCCTGGAGGGTTGGCGGTGGCTGCTGACCGAGGCCCGGGGGGACGTGATCAGAGCTATCACGAACAGCCTGATCGTTTCGGGAGGGAGTGCGGTGATCGCCACCATGCTGGGCGCCGCGGCGGGGTACGGCCTCACCCGCTTTCAATACCGGTGGCGATTCTGGCGCAACGAGGACATCGCCTTCTGGTTCATCTCCCAGCGGATGCTTCCGCCGGTGGCCATCGTTCTGGCCTTCCTTCTGATGTTCCGGTATCTCAGCCTGCTGGACACCCAGGTGGGCCTGACCATCGCCTACACCGGGTTCGCCATTCCCTTCACCGTGTGGATCATGCGCGACGCCTTCGCGCAGGTGCCGTTGGAGTTGGAGGAGAGCGCGGGGGTGGACGGCGCATCGGCCGCCGGCATCTTCTTTCGCATCTCCCTCCCCCTCGCACTCCCGGGCGTGGTCGGGTCGATGCTGTTCGCCTTCGTCTTCGCCTGGAACGAGTACCTCTTCGCCCTGATGCTCACCTTCCAGGAAGCCACCACGGTGCCTTTGCTCCTGGCGTCGCGCATCACCTCGTTCGGGACGCATTGGGACCAACTCTCCGCGCTCACCCTCACCAACTTGATTCCGGCCGCGATTCTGGGGATCATGCTGGAGAGGTTTTTAATCAGGAACAGAACGGAAGGATCCCTCAAATGACCACAGGCGTCACCTTCATCACCGAAGCACTACGGCTTCCGGGCGCGATTGCCGAGTTGTCGCGGACACTGCGGAGTCTCGGCGACGCCGGCTGGCTGCTGGATCCCCAGCACATCGCCGGCCGGCGGGAGACCGGCGCGCCCACCGTCTACTGGTCCGAGCCCTTCGGAGACACCGCCGCGTTCGGCCTGTTCGAAGCGCCGGGTCTCGAGGAGGCGCACCGGGGAATCAGCGAGTTGGTGAAAGCTGGCTGGGGGTGGATGTTCGGACGGACCCAGTGGATCGTGGGGCCCCGCGACCTTCCCCCGTCGCTGGGTGAAGGACCGTTCGAGCAGGGTCTGGGGTTCCTGGCGCTGTGGGATTGGAACGACGCCTGGCACAGCGCAACGCCCGAGGAGCGGGCCGTTTACGACCGCGACTGCGATGTGGCGTTCGCATACGACGTGGAGTTGGGGATCGACATTTTCGGCCGCTTCGACACCGCCGGGACCTCGGACTGGGACCATGCGGCGTTGTGGGAGGTGCCGGACCTTCCGACCCTCACCGAAGCCATGCACGGACACGAGATCCAGGACGACTTCATGTTCACCACGTCTTACCATCTCATCGGGCGCCCTATCGCCTTCGACCGATTGGAGGAACAGCTCCAGTGATCACATGGATACACACCTACCGCCCGCGGCCCGACTGGTACGAGGCCACCAGGCAAGCCCGGGACCGGTTGCTCGCCGGCTGGGACGGCGCAGCTTCGGTCTCGATCGAATCCGGCGCCACCCGGGTGGGTCCGCTGTCGATCCGCGGCCAGTCCCGCCAGGAGCACCTGGAGATCTGGACCTTCACCGACCTAGAGGAACTCGAGAACCACTGGACCCGGCTCCGGAAGCTTGGCTACGCCGATTGGCGGGAGTCCGAGAACACCGTCGCCACCGAGATCGTCGAGAGCAGGCTCACCGGACCGGCACACTGAGGGTCCGGGTCCCTAAGTTGCCCTGAGTCCCCGGCGTCGAAACCGACGGGCGCCGTGGTCCAGTTAGCCCGTTTGTGCAGCAGGAACCTTGGCAAGCCGCTCGGAAATGCGGTCCTGGGTGGTCTCAAGATCGTATTGGCTCTGCAATCCCATCCAGAACCCCGGAGAATTACCGAAGAAGCGAGCCAGCAGCAAAGCGGTCTCGGCTGTAATGGCCCGGTCACCATGGACGATGGAGTGAATCCGCCTGGCGTCCACTCCGATAGCTTTGGCCAGCCGGTACTGAGTGATTTTCATGGGAACGAGGAACTCCTCGTTCAGGATTTCACCCGGGTGGATCGGGGGTAGTTTCGACTCGGTGGTCATCTGGGCCTCGACTTCAGTGGTAATCGACTATCTCGACTTGGTAGGCGTTGCCGTCGCTCCATAGGAAGCAGATCCGCCATTGATCGTTGATGCGGATGCTGTGCTGTCCGGCACGATCTCCCGACAGAGCTTTCAGCCGGTTCCCCGGCGGAATCCGAAGGTCCTCGAGATTCATGGCATTGTTCAGGATCATCAGTTTTCTCTGTGCTCGCCTCTGGATGTCCTCAGGCAGTTTCCGGACGCGACGACGCTCGGCGACCGCCTGGGTGTCTCTGTTCCGGTAGCTCCGGATCACAGCACTCGAATAATAGCGCGCCACACTATTAGTGGCAAGTACAAATGCCTATGCCTTGGTGAATTCTCCAAAAGATAGCCGAAGGATGGGCGGCGGGTTCGCCAGCCCTACGGAAAGGGTGGCAGGCTCAGCCGGGAGCCCTTACCCGGTATCCCCGGGGTGGTGGTTGCCCCATGACAGGTAACCATCCGCATGCCAGACACCGGATGCATTACCCCCTGATGGCCAGGAACAACTCGGCCGGTTCCGGTAAGTACCATCGAGACATGTCCGAGGGCAGCTTCGGGGTGATTCTGCCGAGCAACCACATCAGGGAAGCGATTCCATTGGCCAAGTGGGCGGATGCCGAGTCCGTCGACTCGCTCTGGACCATCGAAACCCGGCTGACAGGAGATGCGATCACCCCACTCTCGGTGTACGCAGCCAATACGGCCCGTATCCGCGTGGGTACCGCCGGAATCCCCATCTGGACGCGGAATCCCGCGTTGATCGCTCAGACATTCGCGACACTTCATGCGCTGGCGCCCGGGCGATTGGTGCTCGGTCTGAGCGCCTGGTGGGACCCGTTGGCGACTCGCGTGGGTCTCAGCCTCCACAAGCCCGTTAAGGCCATGCACGAGGTCATCGAATCGATCCGGCTTCTTCTTACTGCAGAGGGTCCGGTGAGTTACGCCGGCGAATTCGTCCGGCTACGGGATGTTCTGCTGGAGAACCGGGGTGAAGATACGCACAAGATCCGAATCTACGTAGGCGCCGTGGGCCCTCAGCTTCTGCGTTTGGCCACCCGCGTGGCGGATGGCATCGTATTGAACGGCGGTCACACCGTGGCCGTAATCCGCCGCGAGGTTGAGGTCATCCGCCAGGAGGCGATAAGGGTAGGCCGCCCCTTTGAGGAGATTGAGATCCTCAAGATGATGCGGATCCGTGTCGATGACGACAAGGAGAGGGCGGTTGCAGGACACAAACCGGATGTTGCTCGGTACATTGCCGAACAAGCTCACATCGCCCGGTCATCTGAAGCCGATCCAGGCCTTGTAACCCGCCTGAGATCGATGATGTCCTGGCCTTCATCCGAGAGCGAGGCCGTCAGGGCTGCTGACTTGATCCCCGACAGTCTCGTCGAAAGCCTCGGGTGTTACGGTGACCGCCAAGAGGTGCGCGAGAGGCTCGGTGAGTACATGGCGGCTGGTATCACGATGCCCCTGCTCCTACCCGATAACATCACGTACATGCGCCGAGCAGTAGACCTGATGCTGGAAGGCTGGTGACTTGACGCCTCCATGCTGTACACCGCGCCGGAAGAGCATGGCCGACTAGCCATCCACGGACGCCGTAGCGAAGGGTGACGCTGTGCTTGAAGTCACCAACCTCAAGGTCCACTTCACAACGAGGCAGGGAACCGGGCGAGCTGTCGACGGTGTCTCCTTCCATTTGGACCGAGGCGAGACGTTGGGGTTGGTGGGCGAGTCGGGATGCGGAAAGAGCATCACCGCCCTCTCGATCATCGGGCTGCATCCGAGGCCTGCCTCGAGGATTGTCGGCGGTGAGATAGAACTGGACGGGGAGTCCATTCTCACGCTTTCGAAGCGGGAGATGCGAAAGGTCCGAGGAGAACGAATCTCCATGATTCTCCAGGATCCCCTGACGTCGCTGAATCCGGTTCTCACCATTGGCAAGCAGGTGGGCGAGCCGTTGCGACTCCACCGCAACATGGACAAGGCGGCGTCGCGGAATCGGGTGATCGAGTTGCTCCGTCAGTTGCACATCCCCGAACCCGAGTCGAAGCTCGGTGATCACCCCCACCAGTTCAGCGGTGGGATGCGTCAGAGGGTGGTGGGCGCGATCTCGTTGGCCGCGGACCCTGATCTGCTGATAGCGGACGAACCAACCACCGCGCTGGACGTTACGATCCAGGCTGCCTTTCTCGCTCACCTGAGAGCAGTACAGAAAGCGCGAGGCCTTGCGATTCTGTTCATCACTCATGACTTCAGCATCATCGCCAAGATGTGCGACAGGGTGGCTGTCATGTACGCAGGAAAGATCGTTGAGACCGGACCCACCGCTGAACTGCTCTCTGATCCGAAACACCCTTACACCCAAGCGCTCCTTGAATCCGTTCCGTCAGTCGACCGGGGCACGGAGCGGCTCCACTCCATCGGGGGGAGTCCACCGTCGATCTACGACCTGCCGAAGGGATGCACGTTCGAACCGCGATGCCCACACGCCATGGACCGCTGCCGAGAGTCCTATCCCCTGCGGTTCGAGGTCGCCGACGATCACTCAGCGAGTTGTTGGTTGCTGGAATGAGCCGCCCCGATCCCATCATCGGCGTCAGAGACCTGAAGAAACACTTCCCGGTCGGCGGTGGGACTCTGTTGCCGGGACGGGGGAGGAAGCTCCTTCATGCTGTGGATGGTGTGACCTTCAACCTCCATGCACGAGAGACCTTGAGCCTGGTTGGCGAATCCGGTTCGGGAAAGACGACCACTGCTCGCATGATCCTCCGGCTCATAACTCCCACGTCCGGCCGTGTCGTCTTCGAGGGGGAAGACGTGGCGGACTTATCGGGCGCCAGGCTGAAGCACTTTCGGGCATCGGTCCAGGCGGTGTTCCAGGACCCTTGGAGTTCTCTCAATCCCCGCAAGCGCGCTGAATCGATCATCGCCGAGCCCCTGGTCATCAACCAACCGTTGCCAAAGGCGGAGCTTCAGGCTCGGGTCGAGGAGCTTCTTGCGGCCGTGGGGCTCGGTCCCGCCGTCATGAGGCATTACCCGCATGAGTTCAGTGGCGGAATGCGTCAGCGCATTGCGGTTGCCCGTGCACTGGCGCTCAATCCATCCGTCATCATCCTCGACGAGCCCGTCTCAGCACTTGATGTCTCTATCCGGGCTCAGATCATGAATCTCCTGCGTGATCTCCAAGAGACCTTTCATATCTCATATCTACTCATCGCTCACGACCTGGCGACCGTCCGCTATCTGAGCGACAGGGTGGCTGTGATGTATCTCGGAAGACTCGTGGAGGTGGCGCCTTCGGAAGAGCTGTTCGAGAACCCGCTGCATCCCTATACCCAGGCGCTCATTGCCGGCTCACGATCGACCACCATGGTGGATGAAGAGGCCGCGCGTCTTCTGGCTTCCGACATCCCGTCGCCCGTCAAGCCCCCTTCCGGTTGTGCCTTCTATGCGCGCTGTCCGGTCTCGGTGGCAGCAAAGAGCGACGACCCGACCTTCTATGAAAGGACCGTGACCGAGAGACCGGGGCTCATCGAAGTCCGGCCTGGTCACCTGGTCGCCTGTCATCAATTCGATCCCAAGGATTGAGAGGACAGTCCGGCGATTCGGTTGCGCAAGCTCGCCAACCGCCGAGTCCGTTCACTCCTTTACGCCACCAGACTCAACTGGGACGTCCCAGCATCGGTATTCCTCAGTGAGTCCGATGAGTCTTCAAACACCGATTATGGAAAATATGTTGCATCTTCCAAGGCTGGCATCCGATTGTTGCGTTAGGGTTTCTGATAGCCCAATCCCGATTTGGAGATTTCATAATGCGACGTCACCTGGCTCTCTTGTCTTTACTCCTACTGATACTGGCTGCTTGTGGAGACGGTGATGCGGACACACCTGCAACCACCGAAGCCCCGGCAGCGGCTACCACTGAAGCCACTGCTGCACCCACCACCGAACCCACCGCCGCGCCTACCACTGCGGCGGAGACCACAACCGAAGAAACGACTGCGACGACCGAGGCGCCGGCCACAACGACGACTGCCGCCGCCGCCCCGCCGGCGGTTGTGCCCACGGGGACCGTGACCGTCGCGCTTCCAACCTTCGGCAATGAACTCCTTGATCCGACCCGGTCCTCGAACCCCGACCTGCCGTACTGGGCCAACTCCTTCGACTTCCTCCTAGGCATGGATGAGAACGGGAACCCGACCACCGAAACCGGTGCGGCAATATCGGTCGAATCCTCCCCGGACGCCAAGGTCTGGACGATCGAACTCCGCGAGGGCATGACATTCCACGACGGTGTGGAGGTCACCGCAGAAGACGTCGCCTTCAGTTTCGAGTTGTACGCCAGGGAAGAGTCTGCCTGCACCTCCTGCGGAAAGATGCAGAGAAACTTCGATTCTGCGACTGTCACGGGCACATACACCCTTGAAGTGACCTTCAAGGAGCCGAACGCCCTGTTCCTCCGCGACCTGACCAGAGTGAATGACACTCTTGCCATCATTCCCAAGCACCACTGGGAAGCAGTGGGAGGCGGCGATGGGTTCAACGAGAATCCTCTCGGAAGTGGACCCTATGTCTTCAGCGATCGCGCCATTGGAGAGTTCGTCGAGTTCAAGGCGAACACCGAATACTGGAACCCTGACCGGATACCCGGGTTCGAGACTCTTCGCATAGTCCTCGCTCCTGAAGCGACCAGCCGATTGGCTCTGCTCGAGCGCGGAGACGCCGATCTTGCCTTGATGGACCCGTTCACGGCCCCCGACGTGTTGGCGGCCGGTTTGGAGATCGCCGGGCCGAAACGCGTCCAGACATTGAGTATGGCGTTTGGTATGCCCTGGAAGACCGAGTTCTTCTACAACGACCAAGCTGCCCGCGAAGCTCTGATCAAAGCAGTTAATGTCGCAGCGATCGTATCCGCCATTTACCCTGAGGGCACCGCCACACCGGCCGCCAGTTTCGCAGCGGTTCCCAGCCAGGAAGGGCACGATCCCAGCCTGACGCCGTACGTGTACGATGCTGCCGCCGCCGCGCAGGAAATCCAAGACCTGGGGCTGGCCGGCCAAGAGATCACCATGTACCAATACGCGTTCGGCGCAACGCCGGAGTTCCCGCGGATACAGGAAGCTGTGGCGGCCTTCTGGACCCAAGCCGGGCTGAGCCCTCAGTTGAGGCCCACAGACTTCGCCACCATCCGTCCGAATTTCCTGGAGGCCCCCTACTTCACCGAGCCCTTCACGCACCTGTGGTTCGTTACAGCCGGAACAACCACAGAGAACGCTCTGAGGATCGGAGTCATCAGCAAGGATGCCGGAGGCTTCTACGCGGCTTTCGGCGATCCCGAACTCGACGACATCTATAGCCAATACCGGTCGGAAGTTGATCCCGGGGAGAGAGAGGCTCTGGCCGGCAGGGCTGTCAGCCTGATCTACGACACCTACGCGGTGCTTCCCATCGCCACTACCGACATGATCTGGGGCATGGGTCCGCGGATATCCAGTTGGTCGCCGACCAACGGATCTGTGGCGGCCGTGAACTTCGAGACGCTCCGGCCATGACGAACAGTCACGGATGAGCTTGAGAAGCGTCGCTCGATGAACGACCTGCCCAAGAGATTCGGAATCAAGCTCCCGGGAGCCGGAATCCGGAACAATATCGAGTTGGCTCAATACGCCGATGACGTCGGCGCGGAGTCTGCTTGGATGGCCGAAGGGCGCCTCACCTTTGATGCGATAACTCCGATGGCCGTCTATGCGGCGAGCACGAAGAGGATCAGGGTCGCATGTGGTGTGCTCCCCACCTTCACTCGCAATCCGGCCCTGATCGCACAGACCATGGCGACCTTGGACTTCCTGGCGCCGGGGAGGATAATCCTCGGTCTGGGTGTGTGGTGGGATCCGATCGCCACCAAGGTCGGCATTGACCGCGGGACCAAACTCATCCGGGCGGCCCGTGAATACCTCGAAGCGATTCGACTTCTGCTGGAACGCAGGGAGCCGGTCACCTATGAGGGCGAGTATGTACGGTTCGATGATGTGTTCCTCGACCACGGCGCAACCGGTCCACACCACGTTCCCATCTACTTGGCGGCCGTCGGACCGCAGATGCTCAGGCTGGCCGGTCGCCTTGCCGACGGTGTGGTCCTGAACAGCAGTCACACTGTCGAGGCCACGCGGGACGAGGTTGAGCAGGTACGGGTGGGGGCCGAGGCAGCCGGCCGCAGCCTCGACGACGTAGACATCGTGCAGCCATGCACCATTCGCCTCACGAACGACAAGGCGACCGCCATCGCTCAGGACAAGGTGGTCGTCACCCAGTTCATCGCCCAGCAGGCACACGTTGCGGGACCTACCGGAATCGAACCGGAGTTGGCTGATCGAATCCGGGACATTGTGGGCGGTTGGCCGGCCAGCCCAAGCTCCATCGTGGAGGCGTCCAAGCTCGTTCCCGACGAGATCATTGAGAATATCGGTTGTTACGGGAGCGAAGATGAAGTGAGAGAACGGCTGCGCGCATATGAAGGTGCAGGGGTGGATTGCCTCTATGCCGCAGCCGACAAGGCACTGATCGACTTCCTCGCGCAGGGCTGGTGACCTGAACAGTCACTTACGATGCTCACCGTAGACACCCACTGCCATGTCCTCGATACATGGTTTGAACCGGTTGAGGTACTCCTGTTCCAGATGGCGCGAGCCGATGTCGACAAAGCTGTTTTGGTCCAGATGTCCTCCAACTATGACAACAGCTATCTTGTCGAGTGCTCCGATCGATTCCCGGGGCGGTTCGCCATCGTGGGGTCTGTGGACACTTCCGCACCAGACTGCCTGGAGAAACTCGAATACTGGGCCGGCCTGGGTGTGGTGGGGGTCCGGCTCACGCCGATGCAGAGGTCAGGAGGCGAGGATCCTCTGGCGGTCTGGAAGAAGGCGGACTCGTTGGGCATGTTGGCGGATCTGTGGGCCCTGCACGGCCCTGACGCCATGAAGGGATTCGTGTCCGATGAATTCGTCGGATTGGTGGAACGCTTTCCGCATATGCCATTCGTCATCGAACACCTCGGGTTTGTCGCCAATGACCCCGATCCTCCTTATGCCGACTTCACAAGGATCCTGGCGCTGAGTCGATACCCCAATGTCTTCATGAAACTTCCCGGGATCGGCGAGTTCGTGCCCAAACCGGTCCCCCACCGCAGTCCACCATTTGACCTTGACGCCATCCCACCCTTCATCGACATGGCTCTCGATGCTTTCGGGCCGGATCGGGTAATGGTCGGCTCCGACCATCCTCGCTGCTCGGACTGGGAAGGTTATTCGAACGTCTTCGGGTACCTGCGGGAGTACCTCGGGCGCTTGCTGAACGCTGACGAGATGGCCTCGGTCTTGGGGGCCACCGCCGAGCGGATCTATTTCGCCGACCACGAGGGGTGAAGCAGTTGCCGTGTGGTATGACACCCGCACTCGAAGAGGGGGTATGGTCGTGAGTCTGCGTCGCGGCTTCGGCGTGACCGGACCCCAGGGGTACGCGAACAGTACCCGCTGCAGTGGCTGAATGAGGCGGACTCGGGTTACGACAATCGCATCAAGCGTGGTGGCGCTCGCCGCTGTACCGGTATTCCTAACCGGTGCCATGGGTGTTCAGATACGAGCCGAATTCGGGCTCGGTCCTGCCGGTTTCGGCATAATGCTGAGCGCGTTTCACCTCAGCTCTTCTTTGGCGTCGCCGGCCTTGGGGCGAGCTGCCGAAAGACACCCGGCGATGTCAATGCGATGGGCTGTGACTCTCACCCTTGTATCCCTTGTCGGTGTCGCTCTGGGCGGGAGAAGCCCTGTCCTGTACTCAGGATTCCTAGTCGGGACCGGGCTGGGGTTCGCACTGGCGCAGACTTCTACGAATCTCTTCATCACGCGAACAGTGCCTGCAGGCAACCGGGCCACGGTACTGGGCATCAAACATGCTGCCATTCCGCTCGCCGCCTTGTTGGCGGGATTGGCGGTGCCGACGGTTGCCGTGACGATCGGCTGGCGGTGGGCCTTCGCCATCGCAGCAGCCGGTGCGACTCTCCTATGGGCATGGCTGCCGAAGTCATTCACCGGGTTCAGAAGCCCTCCTGCCAGAGATGGCGGAGGCAGTCCCCCGAAGGAACTAATCGTGCTGGTATTGGCAACCATTCTGGCGATGGCCAGCGGTTCTGCCCTCAGCGCCTTCCTGGTCTCCTTCGCGGTCGCAACGGGCATCGGCGCGGCCTCCGCCGGATTCCTACTCTCCGCAGGCGGTGCTTCAGCTATTGCCATGCGGGTCACATTGGGATGGTTAGCCGACCGCCGGTCAACCCGAGGTTTCGTTGGCATAGTGGGGCTTCTGACTGTTGGCAGCGTGGGCTATTTGCTGCTTAGCACCGAGCAACCAGCGCTGATCCTCGTCGGGGCCATGACCTCGTTCGCGGGGGTTTTGGGTTGGTCCGGGCTCCTGGTTCACGCGGTAGTTGACAGGAATCTCAAGGCTCCCGCTCGCGCCACAGGGGTCACCCAGGTCGGGTTCTACGCCGGAGGCGGTATCGGGCCGCCACTCTTCGGTTTTCTGATTGATCAATTCTCATATCGTTTCGCGTGGATGACAGCCGCAGGCTTGGTGCTCGTCGCAGCCGGTCTCGTGCTGGCAGTGGAGTTGAGTAGTCGCGGCAAGCAGACCTGACTACTGGAATATGGCGCACGCACCAACCTTTCTGCAGAAATAGAGATCATCCTGGATCCAGACCCTCCGCATAACCGCCCACGGGTTCACCAATCCCCACAACTACGCGGCTTGGGGGGCTCCTATTAGCATGGCCCCGACCACCTCCTCCAGTCACCACATCCCATTAGTCGCGAGGGTTAAAGAGAAACACCCCGCTCTCCTCTTTTGGCCCCCCGGAAGGGGGGGTGGAGAGGGGGGTGTTCTCTTGTTTTGTTAAGAGCCCGTCTGAGGCTCAGTCTCGGTCAGGCAGGACGCGTTTCCACCACTTTCGTGCCTCGGGGATACCCCCGACACCGAAAGCGATAGCCAAGGTGACGCCTATGGTGCCGAGGACAGCAATGAACAGGGTGTTCACGACCTCCTCAGCCAGGTTCAGGGTGTTCAACGCGGCAAGAGCGCCGAAACCGATCACCATCCATCGGGCCACTGCCGGAAGCCAGCTGACACCATGATCCCGCGACCAGGGAGCAGCCACTTCCGCTAGGAAAGCACCTACCGCCGCGGCCACGATCACGATGATGATCGCCACCACCACCAATGGCAGATAAGCAATCAGCGCACTGAGCAGGTCACTCAGATGCTCGATTTCCAAGGTCTGGGCAGCCATGAGCAGGACCACTAGCAACATGATCCAGTACACGGCACGCCCCACCAAGTCGGAGGCGCTCATCCCTGCGGCCTTCATCCGCTCCGCGAGACCAGCCCTTTCCAGCATTCGGTCGAGGCCGGCAGCCGCGAGTACACGGGAAGCAACCCGGCGGACAAGGCGGGCTACCAACCATCCGATCAAAAGGATCACAACCGTCCCAAGCAACTTGGGAATGAACGTGATCACATCCTGCCAAGCGTCCTCTAGGCCGCTTGACACACCGTCAAGAAAGTCAGACACGATCTGACCAATCCTTTCTGGAAGTGGGAACCCGAGCTATTGCGTCGGGAACCCAATGCGAATAACTAACCCGGTTTATATCAAACCAAGCACCATTCTACCAGCGAATCGGGAAGGGATGGTCATTAACAGGGGGTCGTTAAATCTATTGGTGGGAACCCCCATCAGTCGCCACGCCCCTGTTACACTTGGCCCGGTTGCGGACATAACTTATCCCACCCCGCCAATCGGTGGTTGGACCGGGAAAGAGTGTTCGCAACAGCGCGAATGTAACTAACCCTTTACCAATAGCGCAAAAGGAAGGGGGGACGAAGCGCATCCCAATGCCTTCTCCCCCCCTTCTATCCCCATCCCCTCTCCCAGGGCGGTACGCCCATGAAGGCCTTCAGGATCCCCTACTAACATGACTCCGACCGCCCGTCCCAGCAACCAAATCCCAACAATTCGAGAAGGGCCAACATTTCCGCCACACCGGCGGTTGACGACCGCTCCGTTATGACCTCCGACTTGCATCTGCGAGAACTTGTTTTGCCGGGCCTGATGAACGGGGAATCATTCAACTGCCCCGGCCTGGGAGGAGGCCTGTCGACTCCCGTGGACTCCGGCGTTGTCGCCATTTGTGCCAGGAGCCTGGGACGCTTAGTGACTCACCTCGGATCAGCACTGAGGCAGGTCGGGGCCTGATGGTCGAAACCCTCATCAAAAACGGCAGAGTGTACGACGGCACAGGTTCAGAGTGGTTCAGCGCCTCGGTTGCCATTGAGAAAGCCAGAGTGCGACTCATCTCGGGTGACACCTCAAGTCTGAAGGCGGAGAGGGTGATCGATGCCACAGGCAAGATAGTGTGCCCGGGTTTTATCGATATGCACGCCCACTCAACTATGGTCATCCTCGCGCATCCCGAGCACGAGCCGAAGGTGCGCCAGGGTGTTACCACCGAGTTGATTGGTGTCGACGGCAATTCCTACGCCCCTTTCTTTTCTGCAGAGGACCTTCGTAACTGGGGAATGCTCAACGGGGGCCTGGATGGTCACCTGCCCGAGAACCCGCAGTGGCTCACCGTCGACGAGTACCTCTCTCAATACGATCGACGGGTTGCCGTCAACATTGCCTATGTCATAGGGAATGCTCCTCTTCGAATCTCGTCCGTCGGCTGGAATGACCGCCCTCCCTCTGACTCCGAGGCAAAGAAGATGCTGGAACTGCTGCGTTCCGGGATGCGCGACGGTGCATTTGGCATGTCCACCGGGCTCACCCCACCAGGCAGCTATGCAACAGCCGATGAGATCGCTGCGCTCTGCAAGGTTGTCCGTGACATGGGAGGCGTGTACGTCACCCACATTCGTTACGGATCCGGTGATGGCTTCATCGACCCCAACCGTGAGGCAGTCGACGTCGGGAGAAGAACGGGAGTGCCGGTCCATGTCTCGCACTACGCCAGCACCTGGAAGCGCAACGGCCAGTTCCGTCCCTTGCTGAGGCTGGTGGAGGATGCAACTTCCGACGGCGTTGATGTGACATTCGACGCCTACCCGTACGTACACACCGGCAGCCGTGCCCTGGTGATGATCCCCGAATGGACGCATGAGGGTGGGCCGCAGGCCCTTCTGGCGAGGCTCCGCGATCCGAAGGCTCGCAGTCGGATGCGTCAGGAGACCGATCCGCGGGCAGCTCGCTGGCGAGCGGGCGACGGAATCACCCTGGGCGGGTTTCGTAAGCCTCGGAACAAGAAGCTCGACGGGATGACCATCGGCCAGATTGCGGACGAACTGGCAAAAGATCCGCTTGATGCCCTGTGCGATCTCTTACTCGACGAGGATCTTGGCATCTCGGAGGTGGGTCTGTACGCCAACAACGCCACCAACAACCGCAAGGTCCTGGCCCACCCCAGATGCATGGTCGGAAGCGACGCCCTTCTCCTGGGCGACTACCCCAGCCCGCGTTCCTACGGCACGTTCCCCAAGATGCTGGGCGACCTCGTGCGTGAAGAGGGCCTATTGTCGATGGCGGATGCGATTCGCAAAATGACTTCCCTGCCCGCCCAGCGACTCGGGTTACAAGATCGAGGGATTCTGCGTGATGGCTTCGCAGCCGATCTGGTCATTTTCGACCCGCTCGAGGTTCACTCACCGGCAACCCTGGAGAGTCCGCGCCAGTTCCCTCGAGGGATTTCGCACGTCATGGTCAATGGTGTCCTCGTGATAGACGATGGGGAGCACACCGGCGCTCTCCCGGGCCGAGCCTTGCGGAATGGATGACCGAGCCCAGCGTTCGATGTGTCCGGGGATTCGGATGACGCCACCGTGATCATCAAGGGCGGCCGCGTTGTGACAGAAACCGGCGTTGTCGATGCGGACATCCTCGTCGTCGACGGGTCCATCCGCTCGATCGGATCCGGCCTCTCCGGGGGTCCGGTCGTGGATGCTCGCGGAGCATGGGTTTTGCCCGGCGTTGTCGATCCGCATCTGCACACATCGGTGGGTGGTTTCCACACCATGGATCCTCTCGCCGAGGATCTGAAGCAGGCGACCGCCGCGGCTCTCATGGGCGGTGTCACGACGGTCTCAGCCTATGTCAATCGTGGACCCGGGATGGGATTGATCGACGCCGTCAGATATCAAATCCAGTTCGGGAAAGAGCATTCTGCGGTCGACTTCGCCATCAACGCTCTGTGTCTTCCGGGGGACCCGCTGACCGAGGCGGTCGAGGAGGGCGTGAGGTTGGGCGTCACCACATACAAGGCCTTTCTCGGGTATTACGTGCGCGGTGTCATGATGGAAGACAACGAGTTGGTCGAGTTGATGACGGCAGTGGCGTCCCACGATGGCCTGGTGCTGATACATCCGGAGAACGGGAGAGCAACCAAGTACTACCACGACATCGAATACGCACGCGATCCAACTGATATCGAGGGCTTTATGCGATGTTCGCCGGGAATACTCGAAGCCGAAGGCATGTTCCGTGCAGCCGCGCTGGCCGAACTCACCGGGTGCGATGTGCTGTTTGTACACCTGTCCGCAGGCGAGACCGTACGCGTGCTCTCCTGGCTGAAGGAGGGTGGAGGTCCGGTGCGGGTATGGAGCGAGACGCAGCCGCATTACCTCATATTGACCGAGGACGCCCTCATCGAGCACGGTCCTCTCGCCAAGATAGGCCCCCCGCTTCGCAGGCGTGAGGATGTGGCTGCAGTCTGGGGCGCCGTCGAGGCAGGGCACCTTGACTTGCTTTCAAGCGATCACTCACCTCGCACGAAGGCAATGAAGCATGCCGCACCGAACATTTTCGACGCCCCATACGGCGGTATCACGCCGTCGGAGGCCCTACTTCCGCTGGCGTACGCGCTGGGCGTCGAGACGGGTCGATTCGACATGCGTCGCTTGGCGGAGTTGACCGCGACGAATGCCGCAAAGGCATACGGTCTCTACCCCCGAAAAGGCGCCATACGAGTTGGCGCCGACGCCGATTTTGCGATCGTCCCGATCGAGGGGGAACCCCGTGAGATAGGACCCCGGAATCTGCACGGTCGCTCGGACTACTCGATCTACACAGGCCTCACATCCAGAGGGTTCCCAAAGTACGTGGTGAGGCGGGGGTGTCTGGCAGTGTCGGAAGGTGAGGTGTTGGACAACCCGAGCGGCAGATACCTCGCTCGAGGCATGAAGCCGTGATTGCCGGCTCCCGCGTCGACTACTGACGGACTCTTGAGAATGACAAGAGTCATAGCAAGTCGTGCCCTGCAAGCGTTGGTCACCCTCCTCGGCGTCAGCGTGGTCGTATTCGCGTTGAGCCAATCGACCGGTAACCCGGTGGACGTCCTGCTACCAGTAGAGGCGACGCCCGAACAGCGGATGCAATTGATCGATGAGCTGGGGTTGGATGAGCCGCTCGTCTCTCAGTATCTCACGTTTTTGGGCAATGTGATCCAGGGCGATTTTGGCAAATCGATACGGACCAAGCTACCGGTTCTTGAACTCGTTGTGGACCGCCTTGGGAACTCGGTCCTGCTGGTCAGCACGT